>PXEI01000201.1 GCA_003564775.1 Spirochaetaceae bacterium | reverse complement strand
TCTCCCTTCTTGCCACATTTCTGCACGCCTTTCCTCCGGCTCCGTATCATACCCTGTATGGCATGGTGCGCGATGAAAATGGCCAGGCCTTGCGCGCCGATGGCGGAGAAGTCGTCTTTTACCGGGACGGCGTTGAATTTCTGCGCACGCCCATTACCGAAACGTCCCGGATCGACCAGAATTACCAGATTCGCCTGCGCATGGACATGCTTCGATTCGGTACCGAGAGCTACACCAGCCTCGCCAACGTTGCCGGCACCACCTTTTCCCTCAGCGTCATTCTCAACAATATCGTGTATCAACCCATCGAGATGTCGCAGTCCCGCACCATCGGCGAACCCGGCGAACGCGTCCGCCTCGACCTCACCCTCGGCGTGGACTCCGACGGCGACGGCATTCCCGACGCCTGGAAAATCAGTCAGCTCTACGCCGCCGGCATCCTGCCCGGCGAAGACGGCTGGGATCTCTCTCTCATTGACCGCGACGGCGATTTCGATGGCGACGGCGTTTCCAACTGGCATGAATACATTGCGGGGACCTTGGCCACCGATCCCACCGACTACCTGGCCCTGCAAGTCATCGAAAGCCAACAAGATCACGTCCTGATGCGCTTCTACGGTATTTACAACAAAGTGTATAACCTCGAGTCCTCCACCGATCTGCAAACCTGGACGCCTGTCCCCCTCATTTTGCGCGACCCCGGATCCACCGAGTTTGACGATGTCGACACGATGCCCGACCCTCAGCCCGCTGTGCGCGCCGAAAACACCGCGTTCATCGACCTCTACGCCCCCTCCGACGCTGCTCTCCCCACCTTCTACCGACTCCGGGTCCGATGAAAAAAACTCCTCCACACCGCGGTGCTTGCCGCCCTGCTTTTCGCCATTGCACCCTCCGAGGCACACGCCCAGTGGAAAACCGAGACTTACACGCTCCGGGGCGGCTGGAACGCCATCTGGCTCCACGGCGACGCCACGCACGCCACCCCCGCCGAACTCTTTGCCGACTACCCGGAGGTGCTCGAAATCTGGCGATGGAACCCCAACCCCGATCAAATTCAGTTCACCGACTCCCCGAATTCCCCCAACGCCACCAGCAGCGAATGGACGATATGGAATCGCGAAGATCCCAACGAACAAATCCTCTCCGCTCTCATCGGACAGTCCGCTTATCTTATCCGCTGCGATGGCGCGTCCTCCACGACGACCCATGTGTCCATCGCCCAGCGCCCACGCCCGCCGAACGCCACCTGGCTGGTCAGCGGAGCCAACTTTCTTGGCTTTCCCGCGGCCACCGAGCCCGGCCCGACCCTCTCCTCCTACTTCGCCAGCTTCCCCATTGCCGTCAACGCCCCCGCCAAGATTTACAAATACATCGGCGGCAGCCTCAACGCCACCAACCCCATGCAGATTGCACCCTCCAGCGAGCGTCTGGACCGCAATACCGCCTACTGGTTTGAGGCTGCAACTGTCGGCGATTTCACCGGACCGCTCAAATACGAGCTGCCCGGTTCCGACGGTCTCGCCTTCGGACGAACCGGCACCGTCATTACCGTCGGCATTACCAATCGCACCAGCAGCGCGATCACTCTCACGCTCTCCGCTCCGCCCTCCGAACCCGCTCCGGCCAATCAGACGCCGATCACCGGACCCGTCCCGCTCACCCGCCGCGTATTCGACTCCTCCACCGGCGCCTACACCGAGACACTCTTGCTCGGCGAATCCACCGTCACCGTCCCCGCCAACGGACGAATCAACCTCGAATTCGGTCTCGACCGCTCCCAGCTCACCGACTCTGACAGCGCGTTTTACGCCTCCTTCCTGCGGATCAAAGACTCCGTCGGCCTCAGCGACGTTCTCCTGCCCGCCAGCGCCCAACGCGCCTCGCCCGCAGGACTTTGGATCGGCCAAGCGGACGTCTCCGCCGTCACCAGCAAGGTCCCCGGAAGCCCGGGAGCAACCACCGCGCGCTCCTTTCCGCTGCGTGTCAATCTCCACGTGGATGCCGACGGTACGACCCGCCTGCTTTCCCAGGCCTACGTCGGCACCCTCGCGTACGAAGGTCATCCCTCCGGCATCACCACCACCGAGGCGGCCCTCTACCCCGCGCACAAGGCCCACGCCCTCCGCGTTGTATCCAGTCAGATGCCGCTCGACCGCGCCATCGCCGGCTCCGGCGCATTCGCCGTAGGCTCCAGCCTCCAGCATGTCGTCACGATCCCCTTCGATGATCCCACCAACCCCTTCGTCCACGCCTACCACCCGGACCACGATAACCGTGACGCACGCTTCAACCCGCTCCCCGCCGGTGTCGAGAGTTACAACATCACCCGCCGCATCACTTTCACCTTCACCGCCGATCCGCCCACCGCCGCCTCTGCCACCGGCTGGGGCACCACAATTTATGGCGGCACCTACGCCGAAACGATAGAGGGTCTCAATAAAGATCCCCTCACCGTCAGCGGCACTTTTGTCCTCCGGCGCATCTCCGAAATCGCCGACATTACCCTCACCTGGCCGCCTCCCGCCACCCCCTGATCGGCCCAATCGTTTCTCCTCAAGCTCCTGTCTCATCCCACACCCTTCTCACTCCCTATGAAACATCATCTCGCCGCCTTCCTCGCCCTCGCCGTCCTCAGCACGACCGTCTTCGCCAACGCCCCTTCGCTTATGAGCTATCAGGGCCGCGTCAGCGATGCCTCCGGCACGCTCATCGGGGCCACAAATCCGGTCAACCGCACCGTCACCTTTAAGTTTTACTCCACCAGCACTGGCGGCACCCCGCTCTACGCTGAGGCGCAGACCGTCACCATCTCTGCCGGCGAGTTCAGCGTACTCCTGGGCAACGGCACCGGTGTCGACGGACTGCCCGGACCGTCCGCCCCCGCCCTGGGGCCCTACATCAACCTGCCCTCCATCATGACGGACACCGTTTATCTCGGTATCACCGTGGACGATGGGACCGGCACCCCCAACCCCGAAATCGCCCCGCGCCAGCAAATCGTTTCCGCCGCCTTCGCCTTCCGCGCCCAGGTCGCCGAAACCGTGCTTGATGGTGCCGTCAGCACCCCCATGCTGGCCGATTCCTCCATCACCACCGCCAAGATAGGCGGCGGGGCGATCACCACGGCCAAGCTTGCCGACAACTCCGTCACTACGGCCCAGATTGTCGACGGCACCATCATCACCGCCGACCTCGCCAACAATGCCGTCACGACCGCCAAGATTGCCGACAACTCGATCAACTCCGCCAAAATCGCCGACGGCACCATCATCACCGCCGACCTCGCCAATAATGCAGTCACGACCGCCAAGATCGCCGACAACTCGGTCAACTCCGCCAAAATCGCCGACGGCACCATCGTCACAGCCGACCTTGCCAACAACGCCGTCACCAACCCGAAAATTGCCAACGGCGCCATCGACTACAACAAGCTCGCCGCCGCCGTCCAGCAGTCCCTCACTCCCGTCGGAACGATTCTCGCCTTTGCCGGCGACACTCCTCCGCCCGGCTGGCTGTTGTGCAACGGTCAGACCGTCAGCCGCAGCACCTATTCCGCGCTCTACAGCGTGGTCGGCAATCGTTTTGGCTACGGCAACAACAGCAGCACCTTTAATGTGCCCGATTTCCGCGGCCGCTTCCTCCGCGGTCGCGCCGCGGGCAGCAATCAAGACCCCGACCGCAACTCCCGCACCGCCATGAACCCCGGCGGTGCCACCGGTGACGCCGTCGGTTCGATCCAGGCTGACCAATTCCGAAGCCACACCCACGACTACGAAGACATCTACCACTCTGAAAACCACGGGGTGGTACCAGTTCCCGACAAACGGGGCACGGACGGAACAGACAATGACAACTCGGGATGGCAAATAAGACGCACCAGCTACAGCACCGGCGGCTCCGAGACCCGCCCCACAAACGCCTCCGTGAATTACATAATCAAGTACTGATTCTCCCGCCAGCTCTTCGTCATTCGTCAATCGTCATTCGTCAATCGTCATTCCCCATGAGTAACATCCGCACACTTCGCCTCCTCCCGCTCATGGGCGCACTTGCGCTCGTATTCACGCAACCCCTCCACGCGCAATACGAGATTCAGGGCCGCGTCTCCAACGAACTCAGTGAACGCCCTGGCGACATCCCCGTCGGCGGTATGGCCCCACCCACCGGTTCGCCGACCATCACCCCCCAGTTCTCCAACGTGGTTGAGACCTCGACCTCCGCCGGGCCTATTTCCACCTCCACCGATCTCACTGCCCGCTATCCGTCTTCCCCCGCCGTGGTTCTCCAGCGCGCCAGCGTGGGCAACACGTTCTCCTCCGGAGTGCCGCGCTACTTCCTCGGTGACCGCATGTCGCCGCCGGAGAGCTACCTCAACAGCGGAAACCTCGTCGTCAACACCCCCGCCGGTTTCTGGCGCGCCGAGCCCATCCGCGCCGGTGAAGTCGTGGTCAACCCATCCGGAAATCCGCTCACCGAATCCACCGGCACCGCGATCTCCACGTCCGACAACAGCGGCATCATTGTCCCCGAACTCGATCCCGGCCTGTATGAAACCTTCTACTACAGTCCCCACGCCAAAAGCGTCTTCGCCTACCAGCCCGGTCAGGTGCAGCTCTGGTGGCGCTCCCTGCTGCCCGACGGCAACGGTAATTACGTGATCGTAAAGGAGATCTTCACCGTCTCCTCCGCCACCGCCAACCCCGTCCGCAGCCTCTACTGGACCGAGAAAAGTTTCAACGGACCGCGCGTCACCGTTCCCGGCGGCCGCATCGTCACCGTCAACCCCGTATTCAGCAACACCTTCCCGGCCACCGTCAACGAGGAATACGTCGCCACCGGTACCTCCCCGCCCGCCGACCCCAACGCTCAGCCCGCCTCCGAACTCCGCACTCTCTGGTTCGAGAAAAACAGCGGCGTCGGCGAACTTCACGCCTACAACGTCTCGGGCCGCATCCTCATCGAGTATCTCGGCGAACTTCAGGCCGACGGTTCCCAAGAGTTCCTCGGAGCCGACATTGTCGAAGTCTCCCGGGCGGCCGCCTCCACCACCCTCACCGTCCATCTCGGCAACGAGATCCGCCCCGGTCTCGACGGGCCCGGCCTCGTCGCGCTGCCCGTCACCAACTCCACCTCTTCCGGCGGCACCGCCTACTACGGCAGTTTTACCCGCCCCGACGGAACACTCGCCTACTACGCCGAACGCGAAAACAATCTCGAAGACCGCGTCGTCTTCTACTGGCTCGAACCCCTCGATGCCTCCATCCGCCCCGCCAGCGGACTTGCCTCCGGCCTGGAACTCCAGTGGCCGAAATACCTGCACAAATACCTGCAAACCTGGCCCGACGATGTCACCCAATTCGCCCACAATACCGTCGGCATGGACGGCAGTTCCGCCGACACCGGTACCGGACTCCTGTTTGAAGGCGGACGCATCCCCGCGCTCATTTTCCAGGACGACCCCAGCCAGACCGAAGCCGTCATCGATTCCGTTACCCAACGCCTCCTCGTCGGTCTCGGCGGCGACCAACTCAACCGTTCCCTGCTCAAGTTCACCGGCACCAACGGTTCCGTTTGGTATGTGCGCCTCATGACCCAGGCCGCAGGCCGCGACGATTTCATTGAGGGCGACGGCGGTGCCGCGTTCACCGCCCCCGCAACGGTCGGACAACGCATCGATCCGCCCTCCGCCGACTACACCCTCGCCGGGTATATCGCCTCAGGAACCGCGTATTCACCCAGTGCCTACAAAGATCCCTTCGCCACCGGCGTCGCCGCCGCCGAAGCCGGAGCCATCCTCCCGGTCAACACCCTCGCCGCCGAAGACAACACCCTCACCGTCTGGTGGTTCAAACGCGTCGCGCCCCCCTCCTCCGAATTCCCGGCCCTCTTCGTCCCCGCTAAAATCGGCACCTACACCGTCTCCTACCGCAGCGACGATCCCAAAATCGTGCTCGCCTCCAACTCCGGCAGCGGCGACCTCGCTCCCGGACCCGCCGCAGGCTTCATTTACGTGCAAAACGACCCCGCCCAGCCCGGTTACAACCCGAACGAAGAACATGCCCTCCTGCTCGGCGGACGCGCCTACGCCCTGCGCGACGACCTCAACATCACCTCCGGCGACGACTTCACCTCCCTCCCACGCGTCCTCCTGCAATACATCGATGTCGCCGACGGCCGCCCCGCCATGGCCGCCTACGAAGTTCTCCGCGAAGACCAAACCCACCGCTTCGAATACGACATTACCGCCGGAACCATCCTGAATTCGCCGATGCCCCTGCCGCTTCTGCCGTTGCCCGTTGATCCCGCCACCGGAGTCTCGCGCAACCGCGAAGTCATTCCCGATCTCAACCTTTTTCCGGCTGAAGAGTCCCTCTCTCCCGACGCACCCTTGCCCTACGGACAATTCACCCTCAAAGACCGCAAAGGCTACGACTGGGTCTATCGCGGGCCGCACACCGACCCCGCCGACTCCGGCATCACGCCCGCCCTCGGCATGGAGTGGTATTACACCATGCGCGACGGCTTTTACATCCCCGGCCTCGCCTCCCAGCCCGCAGTCGGCACCATCCTTCCCTACCTGCGTCCGCAAAACCCCGACGACAGCTTCGTCGGCGACCCCGTCACCGGAACGCCGCTCACCGTCATCTATCGTCCGACCTGGCCCGTGAACGCCCCGACCATGAGTGTCGGCGAAACGCTCACCCTGCCCAACCACGGCCTGCCCGCCGTGCGCGGCCAATCCAGCGCCGTCACCTTCTACCAGCAGTCCGTCGCCACGAACGGCCCGGACTCCGCCAGCGTCACATTGCACGATCCCACCCGGGCCAAAACCGTTTTCCTCAATGCCGCCAACATCGGCCTCACCCAACTCCCCGCCTCCGCCGCCACCACCCCGCATTCCGGCAAAACCTACTTCCAGCTTCTCCCGCCCCATTTGCAGAACCGCTTCTACTTCGACGCCACCCTCGGCGAAGTCGGCGGCCTCGTGCTCGTCGGCGAATTCGTCCGGGAAATCGCAGGCGAGGATTACCTCCACCTCAACGCCCTCAGCCCCGAAGATGTCTCCTCGCTCAAGGCCGTCGTCACTCCGACCGACAACGACTATCAGTCCTGGTCCAACGCTGTCGACAGTCTTACCACCCGCGTCGAAACCTTCGTCGAAAACCCCGCCATTCCCGGCACCTACATTGTCGATTCCGCCCGCACCGTCACCGTTGGCCCCACCCAGCTCGCGGCCATCACCGATTCCGACACCGCCGTGGACAGCTATGCCCTCACCGCCACCGGCGCGGGTGCCGGATTCGTCTCCATGCTCTTCGGCAACGGCGAAGCCTTCACCCCCGAGGGAGAACCCGTCACCGTTTCCATCCTGCGCGTCGTCCCCCAGCTCTACACCGGCGATCTCAAAACCCTTCCCGCCTCCAACCCCCTCGACGAGCAGACCACCCTCCGCCACAGCGGCGACTTCGCCGCCCGCCCCGGCGATTTCGAATTCGAGTGGCGCTACGCCTCTCCGCAAAACGGGGTTCAGCCCGCAACCTACACCTACGATCCCGTCACCACCCTCGGCGCACCCGGTGCTGACCACTGGCTGCTTGCGGTCAATCCCACCGCCCCGCTGCCCGCCACGTATCCGGACACGGAATATCCGTTCCCGCGCACCCTCGCGATTCGCGACTCCGCTTACGACGCCTCCTCCGGCCGCCCCGCCACCGTCGCCAAAGCCGCCTCTCCGCTGCAATTCGTCGACACTGTGCCCGCTCAGATCACCTTCAGCGCCGAACTTGGTGCGCACGACGGCTTCATCCTCTACGTCAACGGCACCGCCGCCCTCGCTTCCCGTTTGCCCGCCGGCGTCGCCACCCCCACCGGTCTCACCGCAACCGATGCCCGCTCCGGTCTTTCCTCCCTTGGCCTCACCCACCAATACACCGTCCCCTCCACCTATTTCGTGGTTGGTGACAACCGCATCGAAATCGCCCTCTTCACCTCCGCCGTGGCCGGAACCCTCTCCTCGCTCGACTTCCAGATCGACGCCTCCCTCGAGATCGACCACGTCGTAGAATCCGGCTCCCCCTGGAACCAGCCCAACGGCACCCTCAGCAACATCGTCATCGTCGGCGGCTCCGCCGACTCGCCCCTCGGCAATCCGCTGCTCGTGTTCAGCGACAACTACTTCACCGTCCGCTATCGCCCCAAAGAAGGCGTGCCCACCGTCGCCGATTCCGACTGGTCCAGATGGATGACACCAAAGCTCGTTGAATCCTGGATCAAACGAGCCCTTGCAGGCATCAACCCCTTCACCCAGCGCACCGACGACCTCTACAACCATCCCATCTCCACCGATGTCTCCATCCTCACCCAGGCCGGAACGCGTTGGGAAGGCGATGTCGCCCTGACCCTGAACAATATCGACGACTTCGGCCTCATCGAAATCTACGAGACCCTGCTCAACCGCGCCAAGAACCTCTCCATCGACGCCGGATACGATGACCCCGGAACGAACGACACCCTGCTCCTCACCGTCGGCTACCTAAACGATCTCTACATCACCCTCGGCAACGAGGCCTCCGACGATGCCGACAATCCCACCATCGCCATCGACGGAACTTTCAGCTCCACCGAAGTCAACACCTCACGCTTCTCCTTCGAGGGGCAGGTCGCCAGCCTCATCGACGAAGAACTCGCCCTCCTCCGCGGCCGCGACGACTTCCTCAGTCCCGGTGTCACCAGCGCCCCTTCCTACAACCGACTTTTCTGGAATTACATCAATGGCATCGATTCCGGCGAAGCGATCTATGCCCTCAACTACGATATCCGCGACCAGAGCATCTCCGGCGACAACCCCGACGGCACCATCGACGCCGCCGATGCCCAGCGCATGTTCCCCCAGGGCCACGGCGACGCCTACGGCCACTACCTCACCGCCCTCACCGGATACTACAAACTCCTCACCTCGCCCCACTTTACCTGGACCCCCCGCAGCGAAGCCGTAAACATCCTCGGACTCACCGTTCAAATCGACTACCAGGACGAACGCAAATTCGCCGCCGCCGCCGCCCACGTCGCCCGCGTTGGCGCCCGCGTCCTTGATCTCACCGCCCGTGCCTCCTACCGCGACGATCCCTCCGTCGGCTGGGCCCACCAACGCGACGGCAAAACCAACTCCGCCACCGGCATCACCCGCCACTGGGGCACCGACGAATGGGCGTCCCGCGCCGGACAAGGGGCCTACTTCCACTGGGTCAGCGCCAACGCCATGCTTCCCGACGTCGACACCAATCCCGCCCACACCGGCATCCAGATCATCGACCGCGGCACCGTCCCCGAAATCAGCGAAATCGTCTCCAGCGCCATCGACATTCAGACTACACTCGACGCCCAGTCCGCCCATCTGAATCCCCTCGGCCTCGCCAAAGGCGCCATCGCCTTCGACATCTCCCCCACCGAACTCCTGTCGGGGAAATCCCACTACGAGCAGATCTATGAACGCGCCCTCCGCGCCTCCCTCAACGCCAAGGCCGCCTTCTACCAGGCCAGCAGCATGAACCGTCTCCTGCGCGATCAAAACAACAGCCTCGCCACCTATAGCGACGCCGTTGAGGACCAGGAACGCGCCTACCAATACCAGCTCATCAACATCTTCGGCACCGCCTATCCCGGCGACATCGGTCCCGGAAAACTCTACGAACAGGGCTACACCGGACCCGATCTCTATCACTACTATTACATTAACAAACCCTCCGACTTTGTGGATACCGGCACCACGGTCGACGTCGAATTCCGCGAGCCGGTCGAGATGAATCCTTTCACCACATGGTCGCTGGACACCGCCTACAACCGAATCCGCGATCCCTTCCAATACACCATCCGCACCCGGGCCATCGCGCCCGACCGCCTCATGCAGTTCGCCGCTGCCGACATGGGTTCGCGCGCTCAGCCCGGCACTCTCCAAAGCGCCCTGCTCGCCGCTTACCAGGCGCAGGTCAACGCCCGCGAATCCGCCAACACCCTCGAAACCCTCAATCGGCGCTTCGACCGCGACTACCAACTCTTCACCGAGTTCCGTACCGCGTATCAGGACGCCAACGAGGACGCCGGAGCCAAGCTCGATCAGGCCGCGTCTTTCCTCACCGCCTCCTCCTCGCTCACCAATTCCGCCGCCCTGCTCAAACTCAGCACCGGCTTCATCAGCGACATCTCCGCCGCCACCGCCGAGGCCTTTCCCTCCGTCGCCGGACTCGCCATCGACGCCACCTCCGCCGCCCGCGGCCTCGCCCTCTACGGCGGAGCCACCACCGCCTACGCCCAGGGACTCGCCGGACTCGCCTTCGAAAACACCGTCGCCTACCTCGAAGCCGAGGCCGCCAATCTGCAGGGCCAGGCCGATGATTTCTACACCCAATACGCCTGGGACAGCGAAGACCGCCAGCACGTCGTCGAGTTCGAACACCTGCTCGACCAGGTTCTCGCCCACCGCTACGAACTCGCCCGCCGCCTTGGCGAACTCCAAAAGGCCAACGAAGAAGTCGCCCGCCTCATCGCCCAATCCAACCGCATCCTCGC
>PXEI01000358.1 GCA_003564775.1 Spirochaetaceae bacterium | reverse complement strand
CCAGCATGGGCATTTCCAAGGTTACACTCATGTGGTCGTCTGGTCGGCTGTACCTGCCCTCTAGGTAGAGATCAGAGATGGAGTCCCGAAGGTTCAACTGAAACGTGAGCAGCTGGTCGGTCGGATCAAGCTCTCCGGAACCCGCCACGACCCCCAAAACTCGCTCGGCATCACTTCTCAGTATACTCTGGAGTGCAGCGATTCTCAGGTTCACTATTTCAAACTCAACGGCGCCAACCCGGTGGGGGTCGGTAAGATCAAGGCTTAACAAGATTGATCCAATCTCTTCATCCCGAATTTGGCCCGCGTGTAGCTCCGAGTTGAGACGCATGGCGTCGGTGTGAAACTGGAGATGCATGTCAGCAATCTCCAGATCGGCGTTCGAGGCAGGGGCAGCCCTGTCAATGGCATGCGTCCGAAAGGTGGCCAGGCCCAGTTCACCACGGAACGACTCGAGGTCAAGGACAGCATTCAATGCTACGTCTTCAAGTTCAATGTCGTCATAGCGCAAAGCAGGCAGCCAGCCGCTCACTTGAAACTGGGACATGGCGCCGTCGTACACTAGTCCAGCGGAAAACGGCGCAATGCTCCGTAACTCGGGTACCAGAATGCCAGCAAGCACCTCTGTATCATGCAACTCAAACCATGTTTCGACGCGCTCATCGGACGGCTCACGAGATGACCGGCCTGGATTCATCTCGCCCACCCTACTCGGCGTGGCCTCCATGCCGAATGAAATCCCAGGGAAACTCGCCACATGCAAGCCGAGCAGGTCCATGCCACGTTCAGCCAGCAGAAGAGGGCCAATGCTGCCCTCATAGCGTAGATCAAGGATTTCCGAACCTATTTCAAACTGGGTTAGCCCTGGACTGCTGGAGAAGTGTGCATCCAGGTAGTCGACGTTTGCCACGTTTTCTTCCGAGCGAAACGTGATATCCCGCGCACGCAGCGCAGCAGTACCGATCCTCTCCGCAGGCCGCATGAAGCTCCAAGACATATCTCCCGACAGCTGAAGGTCGTGTTCCCTAAGCCCCAATGCCGTGAGATCAACCCTTGCGAACTGGATCTCACCGTCCCCGACCAGTCCCTCGTCGGTCTGAAACCGCAGCACTCCGTTCAGCACGAAGTCTAATGCATCCTCTTCCACTCGCGCGGCAAGTGATAGCTCATGTTCACGATAGTGAAGATCAAACTCTGCATCAAGCGGGGTCGACACCCCGATATCCGTTTCGGGCATACGGATCCCGGTAATACGGAGAGTTGCTTCGGCTTCGCTTGACTCGAGCTTCAGCGCATTCCCGGTTGCATAGGCATCAAACGAGAGCTTCTCTGCGCTATAGCCCTCATGGGAGTAGGCTCCAATCCTGTAGTCCTCAGTCGAGACATGGAGCTCAAAGGGCAAAGTGTCGGGGTTACCCCACAGGCCATGAGCACCAACGGTGCCGCTGTCGCCGACGGCCCCGTGAGCCGCTACTCGACCGTGAAGGGTTTCAAGTTCAAGATTCCCAGCTAATACCGAACTATGAGGGCTTAGGCCAGTCGAGTTACCCTCAAGTTGCCCGGAAAACAGTACCAAGCGCGGCAACCGGGAGTCGGCTGCAAGTACCCTCATGAACTCGAACTGCTCATTGCCATCTTCCTGAGTGCGGTTGTCGTCAGCAGGTGGAGCCTCAGCAACTCTGCTTGATACATCGATCAGCTCGCCGAGATCAGGAATCACCCCCTCAAACTCCAGCTCGAAACGAAATGTATCCGCCTCGGCCATATCCCATGCAGCGCCGCGCACACGAATTACTCCGCCCTCCTGTGAGCGAATTTCACCATATCCCAGCCGCAACTCTGAAGCATTGCCTGTCAGGTCAAGATCAAGCCGGTACGGCGCATACTCATTCAGCTCTTCGAGCGCCGGGGTCGGCCCCGAGGTGGGCATCCAGGGCAACACCAACCCACCGATATCACTTGGAAAGAGTTCGCCTTCAAAGATATGGAGCTCGATATCGATGTCTGCGAGCGAATCCAGATCACGTGGCACTGAGTCATAATGAACCCCCGCTGCCCCCTGAACAAGGGAGTCGCCTACCCGCAACTCAAACGATCCTACACGTAGCTGTTGATTGTTTAAGTGAACCAGGCCGCCACGATAACGCACGTGAGAGGAATGCGTGTCGATAGTCCGGCCCGCGCTGAGCTCAAAGCTGAACACGCCCGGGAGTACTCGTATTTCGCCGTCACCGTAGCGAACCGAGGCGCCACCGACAGCAAGATCAAACACATGGAACTCTCGCTCGTGATCGTCAAACACCACGCTCCCGGATCTAATCTGAATGTGCCCAACCTCTACAGAAGGGCCGCCGGTAAATAGCTCATCGCGGACCTCACGCTCATACCACTCAGGACGAAACATGTCTTGCAAACGCTCAACTCGAAAGCGTGAGTCACTCCTCTGTGGATCATGCTCACGGTCAATGTAGACTTTAGGCCGGTCGAGCCGCACATGATGAACATCTAACCGGCCGCCGAGAAGTGGGAGAACCTGAAACTCGACCGCACCATACTCAAGCTCTAGAAGGGGGCCAACTCCGGGTTCATACAGCGACGCGTTCCTGACCTCAATACTCCCAACACGAATGGAGATTGACTCAATTGTAAACTCCAAACCAACTCGTGCGGATAGATGAGACATGAGTTCACGAACGACGAAGCTCTGCACGGTGTTGGAATAAAGAAAAAGCAGGGCGGAAAATGAAATGAGCAGGAACACAACGCCTATGAACTGGAGAACATGTGTTCGTTTTTTCAGAGGCTGCCTTTTGGTTGAACTCACATACCCTAACTTACTACCTCAGCGCGGCCTCGGCAACGCCGCAAAAGGGCAGGAGCCGGTTGCCACCACAGAGCACTTGCCGCTTCTCAGCCCAGTTGATAGGCTCGTACATCATGACACCACGAATACTAGGCGGGAAAAAGTCCCGTTCAACCCAGGCGGCGGAACGTTTCTTCAAGGAACGCCGAATTGAGTACCAGCTGGTCGATGTCGGCCGCGATGCACCCTCAGCGGGTGAGCTTGACCGCATTGCATCCCAGGTTGGGGGCTTCGAGGAGCTTATGGACACGGAGTCTGCAAGCTACAGGAAACGGGGGATGCAGTATATGGAGTTTGACGCCCGTGAAGAGCTGCTGGCGGACCCCACACTCCTGCGCATACCCATTCTCAGAACCGACAAAGGAGCTGCAGTTCAGCCGAACACCGAGGATCTCGAACGACTTACGAGGTAAAAACAACTCGCAAACGAACCCCATAACCACGGGGAGCACCAGGACTCGAGCCTACCTCAAGTATGTCCCCGTGACGAACTCCGGCCGGAATGTGAACCTGCACATATCCATGCTTGGTGGGCACCCGTATTGGCGCCCCGGCTTCAGCCTCTTGTGGACTCATCTCAAGATCAAAATCAACGCCAGCGGCCTCATTACCCAGGAGCGCGTCGGTAAAACCGAGTCGTGTCTCGTTCCAGGTCAGGCGCATCTCATCTAATGCCGCAAACACCGTGGCAAACGCACCGCCCAGAGTGGCGCGCGGATTCCCTTCAAACGCAGCACGTGCCATGCGCTGGGCCTCACGTACGGCGCGGTTCGGACGCGCGGGATTGCTGCGGCGAATAAATACATCGTCACGTCGCCGCTGGCGGGCAAGCTCGGAATCATACGCGGACCTCAAGCCCGGATCTTTGAGGGTTTCGTATGCCTCACATGCTGCCCGAAAAGCGGGAGGCTCCTGCTCCGAGCTTCGGTCGGGGTGATGCTCTTTCGCCGCATGCCTGAACGCACGCCGAACTTCCTCTGTCTCAGCATTCTCCTTAAGACCAAGAACTTCGTACAACGTTTTTTCGGCACTCATAGATCTCTCTCCACCCAGAAATGTAACAGTGTTCGCCGCTATGAACAAAGCGCTCCATGCAACAGTTCTCTAGATAATGTACCCCACCATCCTAATTCGTAGTCAAGTATCCGCTCGTGTAAACACGAGCTCATGTGCTACCCTATCCTCACCATGCAACCTCTATCGCGTCCCCTTAGCCAGGTGCTACCGTCAGTGCTTTTTCTCACCTTGATTGTCTTTAGCCTCTTTTTCCCGCGACTTCTCATCTCACCATTACTCGTCGAGATTCGCCAGGACCTTGGAATGACTGCGGGCCAGGCAACCCGCCTTTTTTTGTCAATTTCTGTTGGTTTTAGTGCATCAATTCTTGCAAGCGGATATATCACACAGCGTCTGCAGCACTTTCAGGTCATTACAATCGCAGTTCTTACTATGGGGTGCGGAATGCTTTTTGCAGCTCTATCTCAAGGGCCGCGCACAATACATCTGGCAATGCTGATTGTTGGGGCTGCTGCGGGCTTGTATCCCCCATCCGGATTAAGCTCCTTGGCGGCCATGGTGAGGCCTGAGGATCGAGGGAAGGCGCTTTCAATTCATGAGTTCGGCCCGGCCATTTCTTTTGTTGCCGCACCAACTGTTGTTGCCGTAGCAGCCAACCTGTTGTCATGGCGCATGATTCTGGGAGCAATGGCGGTCGTTTCTTTTGTTTTGGCTCCAAGCTTTCTTGCGTTTGGGCGGTTCGGAAGGTTCCACGGTGAGCCGCCCAGCCTTGGAAACCTCAAACAGGTTTTGTCAAATCCCCAGTTCTGGATTCTGGGTCTACTGTTTGTGCTGGCTGCGTCGGCCGCGGTCGGGGTATACAACGTTCTGCCGACATTCCTGATTCAGGAAAGAGGAATGAGCACGGCACTGGCGGGCTCGCTTATTGGGGCGTCACGAGTACCCGGAATTTTTATGTTGTTCGGAGTTGGAGTGGCGGTGGACAAGCTCGGCTTTAGCAGACTGATTGCCATAACCGCTGGCGCGACCGGGGTAATGACAATTCTCATTGGTGTCTTGGACGGCCTGCCCTTGCGAGTGGTGGTCCTTCTGCAACCAATGATTGTTGGAGCCTTCTTCCCGGCGGTTCTTACCGCACTATCAGAGCTTGGCCCCCCTGAGAGCCGCAACGTGGCCATTTCTCTCATCATTCCTGCTGGCAACCTCGCTGGCGCTGGGCTGTTCCCGGCGGTAGCGGGCCTGTTGGCCGACCATGGGCTTTTCTTCCTGAGCTTTCTGATAACCGGCGTACTCCTCCTGGGCGCGTGCCTTCTTGCACCTTCCTTAAGGTCTGATCCACCAACACCTGATCCCTTGTGAACCATCAACTATTCCGGTATTCTTTATCTAAGGCGTATACAACAAATGGAAAATGAACAATCTATTCAGCAACGACGAACCTTTGCAGTCATAAGCCACCCCGATGCTGGCAAAACAACACTCACCGAAAAGCTGCTGCTTTTTGGTGGTGGCATTCGCACCGCCGGTGCGGTTAAGTCCAATAAGATCAAGAAAACCGCGACCTCCGACTTCATGGAGATCGAAAAACAGCGTGGAATATCGGTTGCCACCGCAGTTATGACCTTTGAGTACGACGGCAAGCTCATTAACATTCTCGACACTCCGGGACACAAGGACTTTGCCGAGGACACCTATCGCACGCTCTCTGCTGTCGATAGCGTTATCCTTGTCATTGACTGTGTGAAAGGTGTTGAGGAACAGACCGAGAAACTGATGCAGGTCTGTCGCATGCGTAAGACCCCGGTGATAGTTTTTGTGAACAAGCTTGACCGTGACGGCCGCCCACCTTTTGAGTTGATGGACGAACTTGAGAACAAGCTCGGAATTACAGTCCGGCCGCTGACCTGGCCCGTAGGCATGGGGCGAGGCTTCAAAGGTGTGTATAACCTTCACGAAAGCAACGTGTACCTGTTCCAGCCGGGAAAAACTGTAGTCGAGGAGCATCGACTGCTTGTGGACAATCTCTCAGATCCGCAGTTGGATCAAGAGGTGACAAAGACCGCCGCAGATCAACTGCGTGAGGATATCTCACTGATTGAGGGTGTGTATGACGAGTTTGCCCGTGAGGACTATCTCTCCGGCGACATCGCACCGGTGTTCTTTGGGAGTGCACTGAACAATTTTGGCGTGAGGGAGCTCCTTGAGACCTTCCTGAACCTGTCACCACCACCTCGCTCGCGTGAAACTGACCTCCGAACCGTTGACCCAGGTGAAACCGCCTTTAGCGGGTTTGTCTTTAAGATCCATGCCAATTTAGACCCTCGTCACCGGGATAGAATTGCATTTCTCCGTGTGTGCTCCGGTGTTTTTGAGCGCGGTAAATCCTATCACCACGTACGACGCAACAAAGATATTCGCTTCTCGACCACCTACAGCTTCATGGCCGAGCGCAAGAACGCTGTAGACCGCGCTTATCCAGGTGACGTGGTTGGTTTGTATGACAGGGGCGATATGGTGATTGGCGACACAGTTACCGAGGGTGAGCGCCACAACTTCCAGGGAATCCCAAACTTCTCCCCTACCATCTTTAAAGAGGTAGTAAACGCCGACCCACTACGGACGAAGCAACTTGAGAAAGGCCTGAAGCAACTCACCGAGGAAGGAGTTGCGCAGCTCTTTATTCAACAACCCGGACGGCGACAGATCATCGGTGCGGTCGGTGAGCTACAGTTTGAAGTAATACAGTACCGCCTCCGCGAGGAGTACGGCGCAGCAAGCAGCATGAAGTCTCTGCCCTACGCCCGAGCGTGTTGGTTCACCTGTGACGACCGTGAAGCACGTGAGACCTTCAGGCGCTTCCGGGAACACCAGATTGCAGAGGACAAGCATGGCCGCCCTGTCTACTTTGCCGAGTCCGAATGGATGCTTTCCTCAATCATGCGTGACAATCCCAAGGTGACCTTCCATTTCACATCTGAGCTTGAAGGCACAGGAGTTACTCGAGAGTCGCTGGCAGGGATCGGCGGAAGTTCCCGCAGATGAATACCGATCTCTCACACGCTGGTGCCTTTGATCTGCTCACACCCCAGCTTGCCTCAGGTGCGGTAGAGCAAGCCTACGGTCTGCGGCTTGACGGTACCGTGACCCCCTACCCAAGCTATGTAAACCGGGTCTATGGTGTCCGTGATGAAGACGGCAAAGAATACATAACAAAGTTCTATAGGCCCGACAGATGGAGCTTTGAGGCAATTGCTGAGGAGCACGAGTTCCTGCTGCAGTGCAGTGAGAAAGAGTTGCCGGTCATAACTCCTCTTCCCGATGCCGACGGAGACACTCTGTTGGAGCTTGAGGTGGAACGTGTTCCACCTCAAGCTCCACTGAACATGTGCTTTGCGCTTTTTCCAAAGACCGGAGGCCGCAACTTTGACCCAGAGACGGACGAAGACTGGTTCAGAATTGGGGCGGTTGTTGGACGCCTGCATCAGGTGGGTAGACAGGGTGAGGCCGAGCATCGCACTCGCTGTACTCCGGATGAGGTCATTGGCTCCGCTGTTGAAGAACTCAGCGAGGCCAAGGTGGTACACCCGGAGTTCGCACATGATTTCACCGAGATATGTGAACAGGTACGGAACTCCATCCGGCCGCTTTTTGCTGGCCTCCCGTTGCAGCGGGTTCATGGCGACTGCCACCGCGGCAATATTCTGGATAGACCGGACACCGGACTCCTTCTCATTGACTTTGACGACATGATGCTCGGTCCACCGGTGCAGGACTTGTGGTTATTGCTTCCGGGGTTTGCAGAGGATTGCGGACGACAACTCACCATGATTCTCGACGGGTACGAACAGTTTTGCAGCTTTGACCGTGCCACCCTTGAGCTCATTGAACCACTGAGATTCATGCGAATGGTGTACTTCCTTGCGTGGCGAGCTCGCCAGCGCAACGACTACTGGTTTCGGCAGAGCTTCCCAGACTGGGGCACCAAGGCATTCTGGAGTAAGGAACTCGAAGACCTAATGCAACAACGGAGCATGCTCTCCCACACCGGTAGTCTTTGAGCCACGCACAGCTCTATTTGACATCCGTCTCTTCAAGTCGGGGATGAAACAAGCGATAAAAAGATGCCGGAACTAAAAACGTCAGTGCCCGAGGGAGAACGCGAATAGAGACGCGATATCGTCCGTCGGCGGACGGGACACCCGCTTTGAGGAGTTCACCGTCGGCATGAAAACGGAACGGTTCGGCTGCCGACACGTGCAAAGCGCCGACCTCGTACCGTTCAATCACCGGCTTTGCAGCGCGGGCATATCGTTGGTTTATGCGGCTATGGCGTCCAAACCATACATCCGGAAGATTTCGTATACCATCAAGCCGACCCGCAAAATCATATACGTAGACATCGATATGGCCGTCGTTACATACAACATCGGGACACACCTTGAACATTTTTCCGTAGTAGGGACGAGTCCCAATTTCAAGCATGACAGGGCTACGCTCAAGGGAAAGCCGTGCAAACGGAAACTCAGCGTTTACGCGAGGCCCACGAAATGCATACTTACCCGAGAAGAGGTCAAGGTTAAACTCGGTTCTCTTCTTGAACCCATCACCAAGACCGTAGCCAATTGCCGAAACAAGATACTGAATCATTCCCGGCCGAGTGACCGTTCGGCCCTTTGTGGTCTTTTCTTTGTATTGTTCCCGCTTTGCCAACGACTCAGCGTCGTAGCCCATTCCAATCAGCTGGGCGTATCGCGTGATGTTATTGTACTCAATCTCAATGAGATCAACATCTATAGTATATCCATGTTGAACCGCGTCAAGGTAACTATCAACCTGCCGAGACATTCGGACCGGGACTTCATAACTGTCTTGAATCCCGTTCCCGGTACCACCTCGGAAGAAGCCTACCGCCTTACGAAATGTCCCGCCGGACACTTCAGACTCCAGCTCCAGCTGACCTAATGGGCCACCTACATCCTTCCCTATGTGTTCACCCACCGTCGCAAGTTTTCCCCGATACAGTGAGTTAATGGCATCATGTGCCGTGCCGTCTCCTCCCCATACCAGAAGATGCGAGAACTCACCCTGAGTGAACTCGGTGACCTGGCGAATGAGGTCTGGCTTGCTTTCGGTAACCCTAATCTCCAGCAAAGGCTCGTAAGGTTTAAGAAGTCGTTGTAAGCGCCGCACATGTCTAAAGCGGCGTGTAGGATTAATGAGAACAAGAACTTTTTTCTTCTGATTCATGAGGCCCTCGCTTCACCTGATTGAAGCAGCGGTCTTAGTCTCTTTCACCGAACAAGGCTTCAAGGTGCAGCGGAATGAAGAGTGGGACCGAACTACGCAGCGTTTGAGAGTAAACTGAATGAAGATGAGAAACGTCACGAACCACCGTTTCTTCGGCAACAGCCTCGTGTACCACCATGACCGTATCAATCTCTTCTACTCGAACCAGAATACCTTGAAGAGCCACGACACTCGAGGTGAGTGGTTCCTTCGGAGACTCGACAGTAAGAACACGCAGGTTCTCACCCAGATGCCGATAGCGAGTGCCCCCCTGGAGATCGGTACTCAGAAAACGCCGGTCAAGCGGGAAGCGACCGTAGACCTCGGCCGCGGGGATGGCAAACTCTTTCCCCTCAAAGCGCACAATGATCACACTCATTAAACGAGTGCTCCGAGGAAGATAGAGTCGGAAGACCAAGCCTTGCCCCGGCATGTTCTCAAGTTCAAGCCGGCCCCCAAGCACCTGTTCAATGAGATACCGCACCACATCCAAGCCAACCCCACGGCCGGAGTACTCACTTCCGGCTTCTTTTGTGGAAAAACCGGGGCTACTCAGGAGTTCAAGTAGGTTTTTGGGATCTTCACTCTGTGTGATCCCATTGTGTGATGTTCCGCCCTGTGGGCTCCCACCGGTTCCGGGTATGTTTCCACCCATGTGGGCGCGAGCACGCGCCTCATCGACTCCTCTACCGTCATCACCTACCTCTATCACCAAATACTCAGGGAGGTAGCGTGCCTCGACTCGTACAAGACCTTCCGCGGCTTTACCGACCGCCTGGCGCTCCGCAGGAGTTTCAATTCCGTGATCTATTGCATTGCGAACCAGGTGACCAATAGCTTCGTTGAGTACACTGCCTATAGGCAAAAACACGCTACAGTCGCCACCGTAACTCCGAAAGCGGATTCGTTTTCCTATCTGATGTGCGGTACTACGTACCCGTTGAGCAACCTCCCTAAACACTTCATGGAGTTGAAGCTCGGAGGAGCCTTCAACCGCACTGGCAATATGCCCCGCCATGCGTTGTACAGAGGAAAGTCGTCGGCTTACTTGCTCACTCACGCCTTCGGATTTGGGGAGTTCGTCCTGTAGCAGTCCAAGCTCATTTCGCACCTCGTCCGCGTAAAGGCAGAGGCGCTCGTAGTTACGAGTCGAGAGCCGCACCGAGACTTCGTCGGCTTCGGCATACAATCCAAACCGACTACTGTCCTCGGCGTCCTCTCTAATGGCCTTGCTCCGAAGTGTATCAAGGTCAACCTCGCGACAGGCAACAAACTCCACGTTGTCGACATCGACCAGTGTCGGCCCCATTTGACGAGCGGCCGCACTCGAATACAACACGTCAAAGCGTTCCGGTGGCGCAACATTCTCTTTTAGAGGTGGATACGACTTGATCACATTCACCCGGCGCTCAAGATTG
>PXEI01000122.1 GCA_003564775.1 Spirochaetaceae bacterium | reverse complement strand
TTTTGAGTTTGAGCTTGCCGAGTCCTTTGGGCCGGTGTATCGAAACCGGCGTGCAACCAGGCTGTATAGAGCAACTCCGGACGGCCTGGCAGTAGTGTTTGCGGCAAATGGTGAGATCATTGAGACCGTAGCGGTGTCGGCGGCCGAGTTAGGCTTTAACCGCGACTACACCCACATATGGGCGATGGACTCGGATCTGCAGACTGCAGCTGGCACTTCAATGCGGCGTGAACTGGCAACAGGGGAACTGGCAACAGGGGTGCCGCTGCTCATTGAGGAGCGCACCGGTTTGACACGTCGAGTTGATGCAGAGGTGCGCACCGGGCCGGTTTTTGCTACCGAACAGGGCGAGCTCCTGGATTTGGGCCAGGTGGCCTTCCTGTCGGCTACCGGGGATCAGGTTCTGTTCTTTGACTCCCGCAGCGCCGAGCAAACGAACGTGCTTGAGCTGCCCTTTGCCGCCGAGGGGCTGGCTGACTCTGGGGTAGGAACGCTCTGGGCGGTTGACTCCGAAGGCCGGTTAGCGGTCATTGACCCCGAGCGAGGTTCTGTCCGGCAGGTTGATTCCGACCGGGGTAGAGCGGGCTCGCCGAGGCCCGGGGGCACCATAGGCTCACCGCCGACCGTTGAGAGCGGTCGACGGTATCTGGCCGGGGCTCGCGCGCTTGTAGCCTCGGTTGTGCAAGCTGGCGGCAACTTTGCCTGCTTTTAGGCGATAGGAAACAGGAAACAGGAGAAGATCATGATTATTCCTGCGGGCATTGCATTGGGACTGCTTCTTGGATACTCGCTGCAACGTGGTGGCTATTGCATGAACTCGGCCTTTCGAAGCTTCTACCTTGAGAAGGACAAGAGCCTGGTACGAGCCTGGTTGGTAGTTTTGCTCATAAACATTATTGGCGTGCGGTTGTTGACGGATAGTGGAGTGGTGTCGCCCCTGGTTGCACCCTTTTTCTGGCCTGCTGCAGTTGTGGGTGGTTTTGTTTTTGGACTGGGAATGGTCATGGCGGGCGGTTGTGCAAGTGGCACCTACTACCGCTGCGGACGTGGCATGCTCGGCTCTATGGCCGCCCTCGTTGGGTTTGTAATTGGCACTGCGGTTCTGGATGGTGGAGTCGGTCTACCGCTGCAACAAGCCTTGCGCGCGCCGGTTATAGAAGTAGCGGGGGGTGAGGCCACCCTCTTCAACCTTTTTGGAGTTGAGAGTGCTGCGGGGCGCTGGCTTTTCATTGCAGCTATCGCTGTTCCCGCGCTCATGTGGCTGAGGCGTGCGCCGCAACAGAAGTACCTCATCGGCTGGGGGTGGCGCCGCACAGGTTTGGCGGTTGGAAGCCTTGCACTGATTGCCTGGGTGCTTTCGGCCATGGTCGGACGCAACTTTGGACTGTCCTTCACCCAGCCCACGGTGGCGCTTACCCGCTTTGTTGTTAGCGGGGATAGTTCCGGAATCAGTGTTGTTTCCTACATGGTGATAGGCGTACCAGTTGGTGCATTTCTTGCGGCTAAGGCCGCGGGAGAGGCGGTACTGCGGTTGCCGGATCCGGGGCGGTTTATGCGTCAGGCTGGAGGCGGCTTGACGATGGGGGCAGGCGCCTCTATTGCCGGTGGATGCAACATTGGGCACAGCATTACCGGGGCCTCTACGCTGGGAATAACTGCCTTGGTGAGCACAGTGTTCATTATGCTGGGGTGCTGGGTCATGACCGGCATCATTTACCGATCTGAACAGCGGAGTATGAAACGAGTTGAGTTGGCACTGAAGGTGCCGGGAGGAACACAATGAAAGAGCAAGCTTTTACGTCACGTGAGAGATATCGAGGACGCGACACCGCACTGCGCGGCGCGTCGGGAATGAGCGGCACCGCCCTGCTGGGAGTAGTGCTTCTGGTTCTGTTCCTTATAGGTTGCGCGGAAGGCACCGGAACATCGGGGCAGGCAGCGCTGGAGCCTATGAACCGAACCGCGCCGGAGGACATTCTGGTGAGTCCGGCCTGGGTCGCCGAGCGTGCCGGAGAGGTAGTTGTACTTGATTACGCTCGCAGCATGGACGACTTTCGCCAAGGTCATGTTCCCGGGGCAGCCTGGCTTGCTCGCGCGGTGACCGTGACCAATGTCGAGGGTGTAGATGGCATGCTGCCAGATCCTGCGACCGTTGCCATGGATCTTGAGGAAGCCGGTGTCCGTCATGACACACCGGTTGTTGTTTACGATTCCGGGAACGGACTGTGGGCAAGCAGGTTGTTCTGGGCTCTGGAGTATCTTGGGCATGAACAGGTACATCTTCTCGACGGTGGTATAACCGCATGGACAGCCTCCGGGCGTGAGCTCAGTACAGAGATTGCGGTTCCGGAACGAGGCGAGTTTGATCCACGAGTTCGTGAAAACCTGGTAGCCAATGAGGCCTTCGTGTTTGAAAACCACGGAAACAGCGATTTCACGGTCCTCGACGCTCGTTCGCCGGATGAGTTTTCTGGGGCAGATGTACGAGCCGCCCGCGGCGGACATATCCCTGACTCCGTAAACATCGACTGGGTCCGAAATCTTGGCGATGCTGGAACCTTTCTTTCGGTGGCGGAGCTCAGCGAGCTGTATCAGCAGACGCTGGAAGGCCGTGACGGGCCGCGGGTAACGCTGTGTCAAACCGGTATCCGCGGCGCGCACACCTATGTTGCCCTCCGGGTACTGGGCGAGGAGGACGTCCGGCTGTATGACGGCTCATGGGCGCAGTGGGGAAACAATCCTGATGCACCCATCGCTGTGGGATCGACACCATAAATATTTTGAAGGAGACAAAGTATGGAACCGCTGAAAATAGATAAATCAATTGATCTCTTGAGTGAGGTGTGTCCATACACCTTTGTAAAGAGCAAGCTGGCACTTGAAGGGCTGGGTGTGGGCCAGCTGCTTGAGATTCACCTTGGTAACAGCGAGTCTGCGTCAAATGTGCCACGCTCCCTGGACTTGGAGGGGCATGAAGTGCTTGATGTAGAGAAGCCTGAAGCAAATCACTGGGTAGTCAGGGTTAAACGGGTATAGGGGCGCAGGCGGGGCAGGTTGAGCACGACTCGAGATGCTGAGAGCTACGTTCTTCTTGCCTTGGTGGGCAGTACACTCGTAGGTTATAGCAATGAAAGCGCCAAACAACGGAGGCCCCGCCTGGGCGGGGCCCGCACTTTTCGCAGTTGCGGTTCTGCTCCCTCTTCTTCCCATGTATGCCTGGGGCCAGGAAGCGCTCATGGTGTATCAAGCGTCGGATCATCTTCCCACATTACTGTTGTACTATCCGGGGCGAGCCTTTGCCCTGCTTGGCTTTGTTCTTATGTTCTATCAGTTTGTACTTGGAGTGCGCTTGCCCTTTATGGAGCGCTTCTTCAAGCGTTATGTCACTATCAAGCGACACCGAACACTCGGCAAGATCGGTTTTTTGTTTATTCTGCTGCACGGTGTGTTCATGTTGGTGTACGAAACCGCTATGGCCGGAACCTTGTTCCTGGATCTTGCACGAGTTGTGGGCCTGGCTGCGCTCGTTTTGCTCAGCGCGGCAGTGATTGCTGCCTGGTTTTCCAAATCCCTGAAGCTCAGCCGCAAGACCTGGCTGCGAGTTCATTATCTTGGGTATCTTGTCTTCCCTTTGGCTTTTATCCATGCGCTTATGCTGAGCCCGACCATGGCCGGGTCCACGGCGGTTTCGGTGCTGTTCTCAACACTATTTGGAGCTTACGTCCTAATTGTTGCATATAGGTTATCCCTCTTGTTTGCTTCTTCCTCCAAATAGCTGTATCTATAAGGCCATAAATACTATACTCACAAAGAGCCACGTCTTGCGTGAAGCGGGACAGTTGGCATTCATCTGCTTCTTTGGAGGTCCGGCGTGAAGAATGTTCGCATTGGAGTCAAGCTAATAGGCGGGTTCGTCTTTGTAGCGATACTGGCGCTTGTTATTGGTGTCGTTGGGTTTTATGGCATTGACGAGCTGGGGGGAGATCTCTCGGACTTTGGGGAGAACCGAATTCCTGGGCTTGTCCTCCTTGGTGACATGAACTATGAGCGCATGGTTATCCGGGGGCAAACACTGGAAGTTTTCCAGGTGCGTGGTACTCAAGGCGCAGACCAGGTCTACCGTCGGATACTGCAACAACGCGAAGCCAGTTTCCGGGTCATGGAAGAGTCTCTAACCGAGTTTGAGGCCTTGCCGCGTGCTACCGAGCGCGGGCGGATGATTGTTCAGCGGCTGCGCACAGAGTATGAAGACTGGCGGCGGTCTTATGAACCTATAGACCGCGTAATTGACCAACTAAGTAGAGCGCCAGATCCGGAGCGGCGAACAGAGCTCTACCAGGACTATGAGGCTGCGGTCGCGGCTATGGTGCCGGTCTCGGACACTATGGGGGCGACCTTTGTTGAGTTAACCGAGAACAACATCACCAATACCCTGACCGAGATGGAGAGTGATCTTGCGCAGGCGGCCTTTCTTGAGAACCTGATTATTGGTGTCTCCATTGTAGTTATTGTCCTGGCCTTGTTGCTTGGACTTCTCTTAACCCGAATGATTACGCGGCCGCTTGCCGCTGGAGTGGCATTTGCCCAACGGCTCTCGGAGGGCGACATGACGGCAACTATTGCCGTGAATCAGAAAGACGAACTTGGGATTCTTGCAAACGCTCTGGGTGTTATGCGCGATAAGCTGGTAGAGGTTGTGCGAAATGTGCAGGCAGCAACCGACAACGTCTCGGCCGGAAGTCAGGAAATGAGCTCGAATGCGCAGCAGCTTTCACAGGGGGCCACCGAACAGGCGGCATCGGCCGAGGAAGTCTCTTCATCCATGGAGCAGATGAGTTCCAACATCAAACAGAATGCAGACAACGCCACTCAGACAGACCAGATTGCCCGTACCTCGTATGAGAACGCCGAGAAGGGCGGCAAGGCCGTCACCGAGACGGTAGCAGCTATGCGGCAGATCGCCGAGAAAATCTCAATCATTGAAGAGATTGCCCGAAATACCAACCTTCTTGCACTCAATGCTGCCATTGAGGCGGCTCGTGCCGGTGAGCACGGAAAAGGCTTTGCTGTGGTTGCCTCGGAAGTGAGAAAGCTTGCCGAACGCAGTCAGACAGCCGCTGCCGAGATTAGTGAGCTTTCGGCTACAAGTGTCTCGGTTGCCGAGGGAGCCGGTGAGATGATTGCCGGAATCGTTCCGGAGATTCGAAAGACCGCTGAGCTTGTGCAGGAGATTAGATCGTCCAGCGCCGAGCAGGACAGCGGAGCCGACCAGATTAACAAAGCAATTGCACAACTGGACCAGGTAATTCAGCAGAACGCCTCCTCATCTGAGGAAATGGCGTCGATGTCTGAAGAGCTATCCAGTCAGGCTGAACAGCTCAAGACAACCATGACATTCTTCAAGCTGAGCGAGAACGACAAACGTGGAACTCACGGTGGAGCTGTGCCAGCGGCATCTGCTGGTGGCGGCCGCGGGAATGCCGGGCAGGGTGGTGGAGCTCGTCGGGAAGTGGGGCGCGTGGAGGCTGCGCCTGCCCGTCGACCGGCCGCACGTCAGGAAACCGGAATAACCTTGGCGGACCAGCCAGCGAAAACCAGGGGTGCTCATGCCAAAGGCATTGACCTGAATCTGGATGAGGTTCGTACGGGCAAGGACACCAGCGACACCGACTTTGAAGAGTTCTGATCGCCAAGAACTCGTGCGCCCGGTCTCATGCGCCAGGCTGTTTAATCGAACACACCGGTGGAGAGATAGCGGTCTCCCCGGTCACAGATAATTGCTACAATGACCGCGTCGGTAACTCCGGCGCGGTCAAGGTCGTGTGCCACATCCAGGGCCGCCGCCACATTGCCTCCAGATGAAATGCCAGCAAAAATTCCTTCACTCGCCGCCAACGCGCGAGTCATCTCCTCTGCGCGGCCCTTGTCCATCTCGCGTTTCTCATCCAGGCGCTCCGGTTCATAGATCGCGGGCTGGTACTCAGGGGGCCAGGCACGAATTCCAGGTATCCCACCCGCTGCATCCGGGGCAACACCAACTATTTGTATTTTTGGGTTTTTCTCTTTGAGGTAGCGGCCGGTGCCCATTATGGTGCCGGTGGTCCCGGTAGAGGCCACGAAGTGGGTAATGGTGCCGTCGGTGTCGGACCAGATCTCGGGCCCGGTTGTTTCGTAGTGGGAGCGTGGGTTGTCGGGGTTTCCAAACTGATCCAGGATCACGCCACGCCCTTCCTGCTCCAGGCGCCGGGCGGTATCAATGGCTCCTTCCATGCCACCGTCCTTGGACGTGAGCACCAGTTCTGCGCCGTAAGCCTTCATTGGTGCGCGGCGTTCGGTACTCATGTGTTCCGGCATTACAATGATCATGTGATATCCAAGCACGGCAGACGCCATAGCAAGCGCAATACCGGTATTGCCACTCGTGGCTTCAATGAGCGTATCACCGGGTTTAATGCGGCCACTCTCCTGTGCACCTTTGATCATATGGTATGCAGGACGGTCTTTGACCGACCCCGCCGGGTTGTTCCCTTCCAACTTGCAAAGCAGTAAATTAGGCCCGGTGTAAAGTTTGCGCAGGCGCACCAGCGGAGTGTTGCCAATGCATTCTTCAATTGTGTGTATCTTCATACTCTCAATATAACGATACAAGGAGAAATGGAAATGAAAATTACCCTTGAGCGGAAAAATGATGCGGTGCATTTTGTGGCTCAGAATGCAGAAGGCAACAGCTTGGTTATGGACGGTGCCGAAAGCATTGGCGGCGAGAACGCAGGCTTCAGGCCAATGCAGGTGTTGCTTGCAGCAATGGCCGGTTGCGCAAGTATGGACCTGGTGCCGATCCTCAAGAAGAAGCGTCAGGAGCTGCAGTCCCTGCAGGTAGAGATTAGCGGCGAGCGTGCAGAAGGAAAAACGCCAGCCCCATTTACCTCAATTCACCTTCATTTTGTCATGCGGGGTGAGATTGAGGACAAGCAAGCTGCGCGGGCCGTTGAGCTCTCGGTGGAGAAATTCTGTTCGGTAAAGGAGTCGCTGAACCCCGATATCGTCGTGACGCACTCCTACTCCGTTAACGAAGGGGCGTAGCGGGGCGTGTGACGGCAGGTGACGTGTGACGGCGGGCTTACTTTAGCGGTAGGCCCATCCGGTCAATTTGCGCTCCATGTAGGCAAAACCCTCATAAAGAACTATGCCCATGACCGCAATCACGAAAAGGCCAGCAAACACCAGCGGAACGTCAAAACGGCCGCTTGCGGCAATCATGAGGTATCCTACACCGCGGTTGGAGGCCACCGTCTCGCTGATTATGGTTCCGACAAAAGCCAAGGTCACCGAGACCTTGAGCGAAGCAAAGAAGTAGGGCATTGCCGATGGTAGGCCTACCTTAAGAAAAATATCGTGTCGTTTGGCTCCCAGGCTTCTGAGAACATCCTCCAACTCCGGCTCTACCGTGGCCAGACCGGTAGCAACATTCACTACAATCGGAAAGAACGAAATTGCACATGCGGTTATTATGGCCGGTACCGTACCAATTCCAAACCAGATTACCAGCACCGGTACCAAGGCAACCTTGGGTACACTGTTGAACCCAATCATAATTGGGTACAGTGCGTGGTAGGCAAGGCGTGAGTACCCAACCAGAAGGCCCAGCGTGATCCCCAAAGCAACCGCAATTGCAAAACCCGTAACGGTTGTTGTGAGGGTATGCACGGCGTGAAATTGAATCTGGTCCCACCACCTTATCAGTGAGGCGTAGACGTCGGTGGGCTTGGGGAGAATAAAGGGCTGAAGGCCCAAGGCTCGGGTTCCGAACTCCCACACAAAAAACACGACAATAATGACTACCCACGGGGCGAGCCTTTCCTGCAAGCTTTTTGAGTTCATACAGCCTCTGCCTCCGGCCCTTTTGCAATATGGTGGCGAAGATCCGCCACTATCTGGGTGAACGCAACATTGAAGCGATCGTCAAGATTGCGTGGACGTTCAAAAGGAACCTCGGCGCCGTACACAAGATGGCCTGGGCGGGGGCTCATTACGTGAACCGTGTCGGCCAGGTAGACCGACTCGGTAAGGTCGTGGGTTATGAGCACTACAGTACAGCCGGTCTCGCGGTGCAAGCGCTGCAAGACACCCCAGAGTTCCTCGCGCGTGAAAGCGTCCAAGGCGCCAAAAGGCTCGTCCAGGAGCAAGAGCTCCGGCTGATGTATGAGTGCGCGGCAGAGTGACACGCGTTGTTTCATTCCGCCCGACAACTCCTTTGGGTATTTGTCTTCAAAGCCCGCAAGGCCGACTTTGGAGAGCAGCTCACGAGCCTTCTCTTTATGTTCACGGGCGTCCCCGGAGTGCAGGCGTCGTTGTTCGGACTTGATCTCCAAGGGGAGTATTACGTTTTCCAGGGCCCGGCGCCATGGCATGAGACTTGGGTTTTGGAAGGCCATGCCTACAATGCCAAGCGGCTTGGTTACTTCCTGCCCGTGAATTGTGACCGACCCTGCGGTAGGCCGAACGAGACCGGACATCAGTTTGAGCAGTGAAGATTTGCCACAGCCGGACATGCCGACTACCGCAACAAACTCACCTGTTCGGATCGAGAGGTTAAGACCCTCAAGCGCCAGAATGCTCTCGGTGCCGGTTCCGTAACGCAGCGCTACATTGTCAAAGTTGACCAAAGGTGTTGATGGGGTTTCGGTGCTCATGAGGGTCTGCCGTCCTTGGATGAATCCGTGGGAGGCCCATGTTTGCGGGCATCCCACGGACGAAGTTACCCGCTGTTTAGCGTGGAAGTCGCTCGCGAAGAGGCGGAAGATACGCGTCAGTAAAGATACTATCTGCGCTTGGGGTGCTCGGCAACCCAAATGCTTCCACAATCTGGTCAATTGCGTTTTCGAGTCGATCGTTATCCACCCCGCCGAAACCAACTTCGTAGACCTCCGGGGTGATGATGTTGGTCTCAATGGCAAGCTGGAGCCGGGCAAGTTCTACCGCAGAGTCGGTAAGTCCATCGGCGCGGCGGACGCTTTCAATTGCGCTCTCCGGGTTCGCGAGAGTGTAGTGCCAGGCCTTTGTCAGGGCACGCATCATACCGCGTACGGCTTCAGGATTTCGTTCAAGAAAAGCCCTGGGAGCCATGACGGCATTACCGTAGACATCGACCCCATTCTCCGCATAGAGAAACGAGACGATATCGTTCATGTTTACACCGGCCGCCTCAAGGTTCAGCGCAGCGGTGAAGTAGAAGGCGCCAATTGCATCGACCTGACGCCGCATGAGGGTTGGTTCGCGCAGTGTCGGGTCCATGTTGACCCAGGTCACGCTGTCGGGATCAATACCCACGGCTTGCGCAAACACCGGCCAAAGCCGAAAGGAAGCGTCAAAGTTGGGTGCTCCAATGCGCTTGCCAACAAGGTCTTGTGGGCGGCGAATGTTGCGGTCACGCGTTGTGATGATTGCGAATGGTGGGTAGTTGTAGATGACAGCAATTGACTGGAGTGCCTGGTCCGGGTTTTTGACATTGAACTCAATCATTGAGTTGATGTCGGCAAAACCGATGTCGTAAGCGCCCCCAGCAATCTGCGATACTGTCCCAGCCGAGCCATAGCCCCGGTCAATGGTAACGTTGAGTCCTTCCTCGGCAAAGTAACCGCGGTCCTGAGCAACCAGGAACATCGCCTGCGGGCCTTGTATTGCCCAGTCGAGCGTGAACCGGATGTTGGTGGTTTGTGCAAACGCAGCTGGCGCGATCAGCAGCGCGGCAAGCAGCACGAGCAATTTCTTCATTGTGTCCCCCTTTTTGGACAAGTTGCGGGACACCTGGTCCGCGCAGCTTCATAGAATCACGCCAAGATTAGGGGAAACCATTGGTGCGGTCAAGCGCAATGCGCTACGAAAGCGTAGTTTTTGCTAAAAAGATAGACAAAAAGGTGTAAATTGGCTTCAAGAAGGCCTGTGCGCCTGCCCCAACTCACATTGTTACGTTGCGGCGCTCACGGGTATACTCGCGGTAGGTGCCGAAGGTCACCCACCATGGGATACAAAGAATACGAACTCACCATGCCGGTGCAGGATTATGAGACTGAAGATGCACTCCGGGCGACAATTGAGCATACGAGCAGGTTGAGAAGCTTCAGCTACACAGTTCTGAAGAAGAGTCTCGATGCTCGTCGCAAGGACAGAATCAGATGGAGACTACGGGTTGGTGTAGTTTCGCCGGAACTCAAGGGTGGTGAGGAGCCACGACCGGTGCGGCTGGAGCCGGAGAGACGGCGGCGCGAAGCGCCGATAGTAGTTGTAGGCACCGGCCCGGCCGGAATCTTTGCTGCGCTGTATCTGTTGCGAGCCGGGTACGAGGTTACGCTGCTGGAACGGGGCGACATGGTTGAGAGCCGGCGAGCGGCGATCCTGGCTTTTGAGTCGGGCGGAGAGTTTTCCTCACAGAACAACTACTCCTTTGGCGAGGGAGGTGCCGGAACCTTTTCGGACGGGAAACTCAGCTCCCGTACCAAGAACATCAGTGCCGAACGCGGCTTCATTTTTGAGACCCTTGTGGAAGCCGGAGCGCCTGAGGAAATCCTGTACATGACTCATCCGCATGTTGGGAGTGATGTACTCTTTGGCGTGACACAGCGACT
>PXEI01000119.1 GCA_003564775.1 Spirochaetaceae bacterium | reverse complement strand
GGCGGCCGCAGCCAGCCAGCCCCCGGTCGCCGGTGGCCCTTGCCGGAACGGCACACGGGCTATACAGTAGCCACATCATGCAGACCAAAACCGTTCTTCACCGTGACCAATCTCGCCTTAAAGGTGTGTTATTGGTGCTGCTTTCTTCGCTGTTCTTTGCGCTTGCCACCGCCTCGGTGAAGCTTGCTACCGCCGATGCTCTGGTTTCCGGCCGCACAATTGCGTTTGCCCGCTTCTCCTTGGGCATGTTGGTGATCGGGGCCTACGTGTGGGCCCGGAAGATTCCGTTGCGGCCGGTCTCGCCTCGGTTTGTGGCGGCGCGCGCGCTTTTTAACGCTACTGCCGTGGTCTTCTTGTTCTCGGGCTTGCAGTTCACCACCGTCACCAACGCGAACATGCTCAACATGACCTATCCGGTTTTTGTTTTTGTGCTTGCGCCGTTTGTGAACAGGGAGCGCGCGCCGCGGGTGTTTCTGTGGTACCTGCTTGCAACCATGGTTGGGATCGTGCTCGTTGTCGGTGGTGGCGGAGCTGGCTTTAGCACCGTGAATACTGGCGACCTCTTTGCATTTGGGTCTGCGATTGCCGCTGGGTTTGCCATAACCAGCCTGCGCGAGGCCCGCAAACACGACTCGGCCTTGCTCATTCTTTTCTACATGTCGCTTATTGGAACCGTCTTCACCGGTATCATCATGATTCCCGGGTTCACAGTTCCCCACGGCGAGGCTGCGGTGTTTACCCTGGCGGCTGCTGTGCTGTCGCTTGGCGGCCAGTTCTGTTTGACTGTCGGCTTTCGTTGGGTAAGTGCGGCCGGAGGCGCCATATTGTCGGCAAGCCGCATTCTGCTTGCCGCCGTGGTGGGCGCCTTGTGGTTCGCCGACCCGCTTACGCCCATGATCATAGGCGGCGGCGTGCTGATTGTTGTCTCGCTTGTCGGTGTGAGCCGGGCTGGCGAAAAGGTGCCCTCGGCGCCGGTCGTTGATCCTGTGTCGCCCGCCTCTTAGGGTTTGGGTTCTCTGCCCGCCGCATCACTCTGCTCCGACTCCGACTCCGACTCCGACTCGGGCTCGGACTCGGGCTGGGGGAGCGCAAGTTCCAGAAACCGTGGAAAGAAGCTTGTCATATGTGGATGTGGCGGCTCCTGTCGCGGAATAAAGCCCGGCTGCAGGCCTTGTTCAAGCCAGGGCTCCAGGAGCGCCGGGTCTCTACTCAGCACATGAACAGGTACAGACAGGTGCGCGTCTCCCTCGCGAATAGGCCGTTGTGGTTGATGATCCCCCGCGATCAGAAAAAGAGAGTTGTCGTCCTCGGGGAAAAAGCGCGTCAGGTACTCGCGAATAACCGTCATTACGTACTCAAGTGAAGCGATGTAGCCTTCATCAAGCTCGTTCCCGCGGCCCCAGTCGTTGTCAAACTTCCTGATATCAAGCTCCCGGTAAATTGATCCATCGCCTAACATCTCCCAGTCTTCCAGATAGGGCGGAATTCGATTGAACGGAGTGTGGCTGCTTACCAGCTGGTAGTGTACGTACAGTGGTTTGCCGTCGGCCGGTCCGCCGGGACTCCGGGCTTCCTGCAGGCGTTGCTGTGCACGCCACAGGGCAAACTGATCCGTGACCGGGACAAAAGAGAATCCGGGGCCCGCATACGCAAAGTCCCCATCATACGGAATCATGGTGTCGCTGTACCCGTAGAACTCTGCCTCGTTGTTCCAGCGTCCATGCACCGTTCCCGGACGTACCATGAGGGTGTAGTATCCGCCGTCCTGCAGCACGCTTGATACGCTTGGAAGATCCTGCTCTATGAGCCTGAGAAAGGCTGGCTGTGAGTTAATGAGCTGGCCGGTCATGAGGGTGGCCTCGGCAAGCCAGGAGAACCCGCCCGCTACCGGAGAAAGCAGGTACCCCGAGACCGCTTGGAAGCCAGCCTCGGAAAGGGTCCGTTCAAGTTCCGCGTGAATGGGTCTGTACATCTCGTTCAGGTCAGGACGGCTGAAGACCGCGTACCCGTAACTCTCTACCACAATGTGGTGAATATCCCGGTCGCGCAGTCCAGGGAAGACATAGTCTGCCTGGGTATCACCGTCCTGCATCGAGCCTTGGGTAGCCTCTGCAGTACCTGTCGGTGCTTCGCTGCCGTTTATACCGGGTATCCGTTGCGCATCGTACACGACGCGAAAATCCTCCTCGGCGGCGCCGACCGCGCGCGCTGCCAGGATCGGAATGGGTGGGGAACCCGCGCCGAAAACCAGGGCCCCAGACACCAGCAGCACCACCACCGTGCCGACAAGAACCCCACGCTTTCGGGCTTTCCACAGGTGGGGAATGGGAAGCTTAGCTGCCCTCAGCAGCCGGGCGGTCATGCCTGTCCAGCCCCATGAAACCGCACCTGCTGTGGCAGCAATCAAGACAATTGTGAGCGGAGTGAGTATGTCCACCAGTCGCCCAATTTCCCCAAACAGCAAAAGGAGACCTCCTCGTACCATCGGGATATCGGCAGCAGGCAGGAAGCCACGCCCATAGATGTATAAGAACAATGCCTCTGCCCCGGAGTACACAGCACCAAAGGTCAGCCAGAGAACCGCCACCACATGGCTTAGCACCTGTAGTCGCGGGCTCGATGTCCGCAAGCTGGCACCGACGAAGAGCGCGTACATCAGCGTTTCGAGTCGGGGAACAAGCATGAGGAACACGTTATCGGCTGGAAACCAGATATGTACCGAGAGGGCGGCGTTGACCGCAACCAATGCAAGCACTGCACCCACGGATGCGAGAGCTGAGAACCACCCGGCTCGCAGTGCACTCATTCTACCGCCTGCGCGTAGGTCTTCACCACCAGCCCCATTGTAGAGTCCGAGATATCGTCCGCTGTTGCCGGTTGCACCACAAAGGACTCGATATCATGCTGCTCGGTGTCGTAGACCACAAAGCTCGCCGGTACATCCTGCCCCGAACCCGGATCAAAGCCCATAATGGGCCCCGGATTCACAACCAGACAGCTTCCGTGTTCCTCCACTCGGTACAGATGATTGTGACCGTAACAGAGGAGATCGGTGGTATCGGTCTGTAACTCGGCGGCTATGTTGTGAAAATGGCTCGCACTGATACGCCTCCCACCCAGTTCACCGCGGAAAAACTCCCCATGCAGGGTGATGTTTGAGAAGGCTGCGGCGTTCTTGGTTATGCGGAAAAGGTCTCCGTCGTTGTTGCCAAACACAATGTGGATCGGCCGCTCCGGATACCCCTTTGCCAGCATGGGAACAATAAATGGTGAGTTGAGGTCGCCAAGGCACAGCATTGCATCGGTCTGATCAAGCGCACGAAGCGCGGCCTGAAGGTTCCACACGTTGTCGTGAATGTCCGAAAGAACTGCAATTTTCACGGTCTGCTCCTTCATTTCCCTGGCAATGCCGACGCCTCATCAGGGAGCCTTGGGGCTCACCACTGCGTCTTAAAAAAACCAGCAGTTTCGTGGTACGGCTGTACGAGTTGCTCAATCTTCCGTAACTCGGTCTCGGGAAGCTTGCTGAACTCGCGCGTAATACGAATATTTTCTTCCAGCTCATACACGGTAGACACCCCAACAACTGCAGTCCCCACCGGATAGCTGAGCGTATACCCGAGCGCCTGTTCCATTGAGCTGATGCCGCCCTCACGGAAGATGCGGCCAACGCCGGTCACCTTCATGGCAATAATGCCCAGGTCCTGATGCAACGCAGTCTCCAGTAGCTCTTTCTGAAAAGGTTTGAAATAGATGTCGGCTGCGTTAAGAGCCATGAGCAGGCAGTCAAACTCCTGTTCACGAATGCCACGGAGGAGCACATCCGGGTCACGGTGGCCGGTTATGCCAATGTGCTTAACGACGCCTTGGTCCTTGAGATCACGGAGTGCTCTCATGGCACCGTTGGCAGCAAAGGCCCTATCAAGATCCTCATGAACTCGAACATTGTGCAGCTGATACAGGTCCAGATAGTCGGTATTCAGTCGACCTAAACTTGCCTCAAGGAGTCTCATGGTACCGTCATAGCTCCGGTCCTGGGTCTTGGTCGCCAGAAAGGCCTCGCGCCGACGGCTTTTCATGACCTTTCCAATGTTGGTCTCACTTCCTCCAGAACCGTATGTTGGCGAGGTGTCTATGTAGTTAACGCCAAGATCAAGTGCTCGATGTATAAGTGCGGTTGCATCGCCGCTTCGTGTGGACTGCTGCACGGTGGCCTCGCCACCAAGGCCAAAGAGACTCACATTGAACTCGGTCTTGCCAAGGCGGCGGGTTGGCATGAGCGCGCTTTCTGAGGACTCCCCAAAGAGGGGCTGGGGGCTTCCAGCGAAACGAAAGAGACCGCCGAACATAAGCCCTGCACCACTAGCAGCAGCTACCTTGAGAAATCGTCTGCGTGAGGTGTCGTGTGATTCTCTTTCCATAACTCCCTGAATTTCGGTATTCACGGCGGGTTCCGTCAAGCCCGACCTCATGTGTGCGCCTATGAGCGCAGCATGTGCGTTCCAGCAGTACCGGCAACCGCGTCTTCCAGGTTGGCCGGATCGGTAATAATTCCCCGTCCGCCACCGGCTTCAAGGTAATCTACCATTGCCTCAATCTTGGGTAGCATGCTGCCGGGAGCAAACTGCCCCTCTGCCTGGAGTTCGCGGGCCCGGGTTGTTGTGAGCTCGTGCAGCTCCTCCTGATCCGGCTTGCCAAAGTTAATGCATACACGTGGCACCGCGGTAGAGATAATGAATAGATCGGCCTTGAGCTCCTGTGCGAGCAGGCTCGCAGTGCGATCTTTGTCTATGACCGCCTCAACCCCACGAAGCTGCCCCTCGCTGTTGCGGGCTACAGGAATTCCGCCTCCACCGCAGGTAATGACCACAACATCGTTCTCAACAAGCCGTCGTACGACATCGAGCTCAAGAATTCTCAACGGCGGCGGCGAAGGTACCACCCGACGCATTCCGCGGCCCGCATCCTCGCGCACCGACCAGCCGTCCTTGACCTGATGCTCCAGGGCCTCGGCCTGTGACATGAAACTCCCTATTGGCTTATCCGGATTATCAAAAGATGGGTCGTCCGGGTCCACCTCTACTTGTGTCACAACGGTTGAAGCGGGCTTTTGCGAACCACACTTAGCTAGCTCATTGCCCAAAGCCATTTGGATATTGTATCCAATTGCTCCCTGGGTATCGGCCACGCAGGAATCAAGCGGTATCATGTGGAGTTCATGCTTGGCCAACTCACTGCGCCTGAGAATAAACCCAACTTGTGGGCCGTTGCCATGAACTATGACAACTCGGTGACCTGCCAGGATCAGGGGAACGATGTGCGCAGCAGTTTTTCTACAGGCCTCGTACTGAGCAGCAATGGTCTTGTTGGCGGGGTTCTCAATAAGTGAATTGCCGCCTATTGCAACAACAATGGTTTGTGACATGTCGAAATAGTAGTTGCTGCTTGTCGACTCGGTCAAGCGTAATCATCGAGAGCTGCTCTTGCCCGCATCTGCTCCCTGCGATATGTTAAGGATTGGAGTAACACAGTATGAATCACGTAAAGACTTTTCTACTCATGACGCTCTTGACCGTCATACTTATTTTGTTGGGCGGAGCTATCGCCGGAGAACAGGGGCTTATCATGGCCTTTTTCTTTGCGCTGCTCCTTAACTTTGGCACCTACTGGTTTAGTGATACCCTTGCCATTAAAATGACGCGGTCCCGCCCTGTCTCGGAACAGGACGCCCCACAACTCTATGCAAGTGTCCGGCGGCTTGCCGGGAATGCCGGGCTGCCAATGCCAGCGCTCTATATCACCCCCTCAACTCAGCCCAACGCTTTTGCAACCGGCCGCAGCCCCAAAAAGGCCGCAGTGGCGGTTACAGAGGGCATTATGCAGGCGCTGACTCAGGACGAGCTTGACGGTGTGCTGGCACACGAGCTTGCCCATATCAAGAACCGCGACACGCTCATCAGCACCGTGGCAACGGTCATGGCCGGTACTCTGACATTTGTCGCTCGCATGGGGCAGTATCGGCTCATCTTTGGCGGAATGCGGGGTGGCCGGGACAACTCAGGTGCCGCCATTCTCCAGATTATCGCGCTTATCATTGCTCCCATTGCCGCACTCATTATTCGCATGGCAATCTCTCGCTCACGTGAGTACATTGCCGACGAAACTGGGGCCCGCATTGCCGGAAGTTCCAATGGGCTCGCCTCGGCGCTTCTGAAGATGCAGAACATTGCAGAGCGGGGCAGGCCTATGCAGATCAACGAGGCAACCTCACACATGTTTATCATCAACCCGTTTTCCGGGAACGATTTCGCAAAGATCTTCAGCACGCATCCGCCCATTGAACAGCGGGTGGCACGTTTGCGTCGGATTGAAGATCAACCCTCAATGCGTTAAAGCACCACGAGCTGACGGCCCCGTCCCGGCGAATGCCGAGAGGCCGTCGGCAACATCTTACGGAGGTTCCGTTGAAATCCATGGGAGATGAGCACACGCTGAGTTTTCTGAAGAGCCTTGGCTTTCCGGAACTCCGTATACATCACGCCTTCAATCACTTTGACTTCACCCGCGGTGGCCGGAGAATCCTGGTTATTGGGCCAATGGGCTCAGGGAAGACCGAGTACTCCTCGCGAGTCTGGCGTGACTCACAGGTTGCACTTGCGAAATCGGACGCGCTGACGCAACTCACCAGCACCGCGGGCGCGGATCGGCGTCGGGTGTTCTTTATCCGCTCTACGCTCGACAAGGCCCGGTTCCCGGACTGTCCTGCCGACGCGCTTGCGTTCCGCGGCGGGTACGAACGGCTGGGTGACAATATCGCCTATATCGAAGACTCGTTTGGGCTTGAGCAGTTGATCCACGACCACCCACATGTAGGCACCTGGATTATTGACGAGGCAACCTTTTACGACGAGCGGATTGCTTACGTGGTGCTTCAGGAGTCCAAGCGCAAAGGGCTGGTGTTCATCTTTCCGACACTGATCTTGAACTTTCGTCGGGTTATCTTCAACTCAACCGCCCGCATGTTGCTGGATCTTGCTACCGATGTATTCCCGCTTACCGCATACTGTGAGCATGAGAGCTGCATTGCGGACTCTTTCTACACATACCGGTACTACGTGGTGGACGGGCGGGAGTGCCCGGCGCTCTACTTTGACCCACTCATTATTGTGGGTGGGGACACCGCGCGTAACGACCCTCTTGAGCCGAACTACTGTACGCGGTGTGACGAGCACCACCATCTGCCGGGTAAGGAGTATACCTACCTTATTCTCAAACCGCTGGGGATGGAGGCGTCGCGCGGAGAACTTGACGGACTGCGAAACGAGCTGTATGCAATCAAGAATGACATTCCTTCCTCGCAGCTCGCACAGCAGTTTGACAGACTCTACTCAGGAATGGGGGAGACCGGGCGCGTGAACCGCAACGCGCTCCTGGTGTTCTGCATTGCCGAGCGTGCCTTGTTGTTCCTGTTCACCGAGGAAAACCTCTTGAGTGAGGAGCAGTTCCGTAGTCTGGTGAAGGAGCTTGATCTTGACCGTGGCTACATTGAGCGGCGGCTTTCCGATTCGCGACGTGTTGTACGGCTGGAGTAATGCTTGCGCTCTTGCTGAGTTAGGTCTACCATCCGCGTCATGAAGAACTTGAATGCCGCCGCTATTCTTGCTGGCGGCAAGAGCACCAGAATGGGGTTTGATAAACAAGAACTCACGGTCAATGGTGAGCCGCTTACGGCACGGTTGGTGCGGGCGCTGCGGCAGGATTTTGACCAAGTGGTAGTCGTGACCGCGCGTCCAGAACTGTATCAGGATCTTGCTGTGGAAACGATCTCCGATATATTCCCAGGCCGAGGCCCGCTCGCTGGAATACACGCTGCGCTCCAGTTCACCCAGGCTGAGTACGTGTACGTGACCGCCTGTGACATGCCAAACTACGACCCCCGTATGACCGCTTTGCTGCGGAGTGTTATTGCAGAGCATGAACCGGATGCCTGTGTCGTACGCCAAGGAACCTGGTTTGAGTTCTTCCATGCCGCCTACGGTACAACAGCATTACCAGTTTTAGAGACGATCCTCCAGGGCGATATACCCTCAATTGGAACCTTCCTTAAAGAGATCTCTACCCACCTTATTCCAGAAGAGGATGTACGGAGGCTTACGCCGGACTGGGAGTTGTTTCGCAACCTCAATACGCCAGATGATCACAAGGAATACCTGAGCTCAGCGGTAAAATAATCTTGCACTATATCGATAATTATGTTACAGATAATGCTGCGTGACGGGTCGTGAATGTGATTCCAGTTGCGTGGTGGCGGAATCCACGGGTATACTACTCTCGATTGTTAAGTGTCGCCAGGTTAGCTCGACGAATGTCGAGTTGGCATGCACCCCAAATCCTACACCCCTAACTCACGCGTAGACCTGATTGTCACGCCTTACGGAGGTCATATATGTTTGGACGAATTGGAGCCATGGAGCTCGTAATCATTTTCAGTATTGCACTCCTCATTTTTGGCCCGGCAAAGCTGCCGGAGATTGGCAAATCCGTTGGGCGCGCCATTAACGAGTTCAAAGGCCAGGCCAACAAGATCTCTGAGGACGTAAAGCTTGCGGATGAACCCCAGAAGGGCGACAAAAAAGAAAGCTAAGCGGCGGGCACTGCGGCTACTTGCTATGCTGTGACCTATTCGCGATAGGAGAACAACACAATGATCGGACGATTTGGGCCAATGGAGCTCGTAATTATTCTTGCAATAGCACTGCTTATATTCGGACCCAAAAAACTGCCGGAGATCGGCAGAGCGTTGGGTAAAACCATAAAAGAGTTCAAGGCGCATACCAACAAAATGACCTCCGACGACGAGGAAGCTAAAGAAGATCCAAAAAAGCTTTCCTCGGACGAAGCCGGACAGAATAGCGTCGACCAGTCGGTCAAGACTGAAAACTCAAACGAGGAATCTCGGCCTTCCTAAGCTGATAGCGGAGGTTGACAAAATCAATGGGTGACGTACAGCTCTCGTTCGTGGAGCATCTTGAGGAGTTGCGCCGGAGGCTCTTTATCTCGGCGCTTGCCGTTGTAGTAGCGGCAATCGGCAGCTATTTTTTCATAGACTTCATCATCGCACTCATAGAGGCGCCAGCGCGCGGGCTCGACTTTATCTATATAAGTCCGCCCGAGCTGTTTGTGGCCTACATGCGCATAGCGGTCATTTGTGGACTGGCCTTGGCCTCTCCTATTGTCCTGTACCAGTTCTGGAAGTTTGTAAAGCCAGCTTTGAACAAGCGGGAACAGCGATATCTCCTCTTTGCGTTGTATATGGGGGTAGTCTTCTTTGGTATTGGCGTAAGCTTTGCCTATATCATGGTGCTTCCTCTGGCGCTTGAGTTTTTTGTCAGGATCGCCGCTCCCGGCATTGAACCTCTTTTCTCGTTTTCATATTATTTGGGCTTTGTTACTTCGGTACTGTTGGCCTTTGGAATTGTTTACCAACTTCCCCTGTTTGTTGTTTTGCTGGGTTCGCTGGGACTGGTTTCTCCGCCCTTTTTGCGGAAACACCGTAAGCTGGTGTTGCTGGGTATCGTCGTTCTTTCGGCCTTTTTGACTCCACCCGACGTGGTGTCGCAAATGATGCTGTCGGGCCCAATTATGCTGTTGTACGAGCTTAGTATTCTGCTGACGGTGCTCATTACTCGGAAGCGACGAAAGAAAGAGCAGGAAGAAGAGGAACAGAGCCTCGAGTACATAGATACGGATACGTCCGACTGATCAGCGATCAGCGGTGACTATGACCTATTGACCTAAGGAGTATGCATGAGCAGTGAGGCATTACTTACTACGGGTAGCCCGCACCTCAAAGGAAAGGAAAGTGTTTCCCGAACTATGTGGGGCGTGGTTCTTGCGCTTCTTCCGCCGGCCATTGCGGCCGTGGTCTTTTTTGGACCTTATGCGTTGTACCTGACCTTTGGTACTGCGTTGGCGGCAGTTGCGTTTGAGTACCCGTTTGCGAAAAAGTCTTTCAATGCAAAGCAGCCGTTGGGAGACGGCAGTGCGTTTGTGGCGGGAATGATTCTCGGCCTCTCGCTCTCACCGGTTTCCAGTTGGTGGGTGCCCATCGTTGGTGCCTTCTTTGCCATTATTGTCGGGAAGCAACTTTTCGGAGGAATTGGAAACAACATTTTTAACCCGGCCCTGGTAGGTCGTGGGTTTCTGCTGCTTGTATGGCCCCGTGAAATCACTCAATGGGTGCTTCCGTTCGACGGAGGAACCGGTGCTACTCCCCTTGGCGGGGGGCGTGGTATTGAGTACATGGAGCTGTTCCTGGGTAACGTTGCTGGGAGCTTAGGCGAAACCTCGGTACTTGCCATTGTTATTGGCGCGGCCTTCCTGCTGTGGAAGGGCTACATCGGATGGGAAATCACCGGTGCCTACGTTGTATCGGCGGCAGTGGCCGCATTGGCGTTTGGAATGGATCCTGTCTACACGGTGATGGCTGGCAGCATCATGTTTGCTGCGGTATACATGGCAACCGACATGGTTACATCTCCGGCCGCGCGCAACGCCAAGCTTTGGTTTGGCGTTGGTTGTGGCGTTCTGACCGTTCTTATCCGGCGCTACACGATCTATCCGGAAGGCGTAACCTTTGCCATTCTGCTCATGAACGGACTCAGCTATTTCATTGAAACATTCGCCCCAATCCACCGCTTTGGCGAGGTGGTAAAGCGTAAGCGTAGTCTGCGCACAGTCGCTACGGTTGGTTTTGGTCTGGCCGTTTTTCTGGTGCTCGCCGGGCTCGGGGGTGTAATCCGCGGGAACTATGAGGGGCAGTATCTTTCGGTACGCGACGAGGCTCATCTCCACCGGTACTTTCCGGGGGCAG
>PXEI01000445.1 GCA_003564775.1 Spirochaetaceae bacterium | reverse complement strand
CTTGCGGTATATATTGCAGCACGCTTGGGCAAGGGTGGCTCTGACCCCTTAGGCTCGACCGTTCGTCAACTGGTACTGGCTCGCTACGGGAGCCGCAAGGACATTGCCGAGCGTGCCGAGTATCTGCAGAGTGATGTGGCGCCACACCGCCCGACACTCAGGCAGATTGCGCTTCTGGTGAACTATCTTGACTGTGTTCGTGTTGAGGCCCGGGAGCATTCACAGGCGCTGTTCCCCCTTCCATCGGAACTCACAGAGCTGTTATCGTCCTTTGACACCCACCGGAGCACCCCGGGATGGGCCTCGTTTGACGCGGCCCTTCGCAGGCTGTTCCAGTATGGACAGCTGCAAACAGAGGCGGCCCGTCTTCTGGACCTGCAGGCCGCACTCAGCCGCTCCAACAAGGACCAGCAAGCCTCAGCACGAACAATGCGCATACGGGCCTCAAAATCATTCATGGACGCCATGTACGGCGAAATGGGGGCGCCGGTGTACTCGGGAAAACCCGACACCATCCTCCGCCCCGGATTTCAGGTTCTACGACTGGTAGATGTCACTCAACAGCGCGTGGTTGGAGCTGCCTACCTGGCCTTTTCTTCGGCAGGCATCAAAAGCCTTGATGTCGGGCGCTTCTATTATGTGTTTGGTTTTCATCTGCTGGACTGCGTCTCTCAGAGAATTGGGAGAACTGGAATGATGTCCACATATCTTCAGTTTCGCCGAATGGTAGAACTGCTGGCAACCAAATCCGGACTCCCGGTGTTTCTCCCCGGAGCCTCTAATCATTACATAGTCTCGGACTCGGAGGCATTCTCGGACATCATTCTGATGTACGAACGGAAACAGAAGCCCCGCGAGGCGGCCGATGCACTGAAGCTTGACCTGCGTTTCCCGGCACGAGATTACGCCCGTGGCTATCTGATAATTGAGCCAAAGTCACACACCGGGTTTCATGCCGATGCCGCTCTCAAGCAGCTCGGCAGCTAAGACAGCTCTACTGAATATTCCCGATGCCGTTGTTGTTAGCGTCGTCCGCGTCCGGGGTGTAGCGACTGTACTCCACCATAAACTGCGGATACTCGGGTTTGGACATTCGCATGCGAGTCTCGGTTACCGCAAGCCCGTACGCGCGAGTGCGGTCTTCAGGCTCAGTGTCGATGTCGACCCAGTCCTCACCGTCTTCTGAGATTTGCTCCGCAGTCACCTGTAGGAGGCCGTCTTCATCACGCTCCAAAATCCCGCGGGATCCAATGCGAAACGCTTCCTCCCGGTGGTAGGTAAAGGTGTAGGTTCCGCCTTCAATGTTCCATTCCCAGCGCACCTCGCCCTGAACACGCTCCCAGGTACCGGCATAGTCAAGGCCATTCTGGTTGTTGAGTTCCTCCTGAGCCGGAAGTAGTACCGCGGCACCAAGTGCCATACTCAACAACAGAATTAAGCTTACCAATTTGCGCATTACCAGCCTCCTTAGGGCGCTACTCCCCGTATAGAGTATCGGCACATACTCACTGGATACTCAAGAAAAAATGCGTCAAAATAGTGGTGATGAACAACTACTGCTTACCAATTGCCTCGAAAGTTCGGGGCCGAGCTTTTGCCTTTCTTCTCTGGTTTATTCTACCGCTTGGCATGCTGCATGCGGTACCGTCTCAGTCCGGAGCCCGACCGGCCGACTCCCCACAGCTTGAGCTTGGTCGCTACCAGCTCAGCGTCACTCGTGAGGGTCGGCTTGTGCGCTCACGTGATGGGTGGGCAACGGTTGAAGATATTTCACGGCCCACGCCTGAGCTAAGTGGAGTACCCGGGGTAACCGGCGTGCAGGGTTTTGTCCGCATCGCCGCTGTTGCTGAAGATCCACACAACTACCGCCGTTTTGCCGCGGTCGGTGCCGACGACCTGTACCTTAGCACTGACGCGGGTACCACCTGGGAGGCACTGAGCATCAAGAACCGGCCAACAATTAATGGAAGCCTCAAGTTCACTGCGGTTGCAATCTCCCCCCACAATCCCGATCATCTACTCCTCGGAACCTCATACAACGGGTTCTTTGAGACCACCGACAGGGGGCGCTCTTTTGGTCGCCTGAGCTCGGGGCGGGCCTTTGCCTTTATGGATCGCGGTGCAGGGTTTCATGAGGAGATTGGCGCGGTGCGGTACGACCCAAATGACCGCAACCTCATGTACTTTGAACTCGCCTTCGGTGGGGGTAGCTATAGCTTTCGACGAAACACCGGAGAGGTGAAGTCGGTTAGTGATCCTGACATGGTCTCGTTTATGAACGGTTCTGCTGATCCTGGGTGGAAAGAACTCGCGGCGGACGACACCGACTCGCACCGCACCGACTCACGCGACACAGCGGACGGTGCCACGCCCGATCTTGACGACCGCGACGGCCGTGACGTCCGTGACGAACACGCCGCCCTTCGACGCAGCCGGGCCGCCGACCGTAGCGGAATCTACGTCGCCGCCCATCGTGCGCGCGGCAATCTGCTCTCGGAGTATCTTGACCTGATTAATGCACACGGAATGAACAGTATTGTTGTGGACTTCAAGGACGACTTCGGCATGCTCCGTTACCACAGCACTAACGAAACCGCCCGTGCCGCCGGGGCAGTTCGCCCCCTCTTTGACGCACCCGAACTGTTGCGGGCCGCCCATGAACGCGACATCTATGTCATTGCTCGGGTCGTTGTGTTCCAGGACCCACGGCTGTACGCCTACGACAACCACCGCTACGCGCTCTGGGACGCACGTTTAGACCGCCCCTGGGGAGTGTACCGCGAAACCGATGAGGGGCAGCGCCGGGTTGAGTCATGGGTGGATCCCTATTCGGAGTTCGTGCATGAGTACAACGTCCAGATTGCCCGAGAGATCCAGGGCCTGGGTGTAGATGAGATCCAGTTCGACTACATTCGGTTTCCATCCGACGGCGCAACTCGCGACATTCTTGAGCGCCACCGTGGGGAGAACACCGACCGGGTTGCCGCCCTGAGCACCTTTCTTGCCAAGGCACGTGAAGCGGTCGAGATCCCTATCGGGGTCGATGTCTACGGTTTTAACGCCTGGTTCCGCACCGTGTATCTTGGTCAGGATATTGAGGAAATGGCGCGCTATGTTGATGTCATCTCACCTATGCTGTACCCATCCCACTTTCCCAGGAGCTTTCACGGAGAGCTTGAGTACCTTGACTGGGCAGAGTTTCTCTACCGCGAAGGAAGCGCCCGTTCTACGGTAATTGGCAGAGGAGTGTTGATACGGCCGTATATTCAGGCCTTTCTTATTGGGAGTGAGTTGCAGTTCTCTACACCTTACTACCGAGACTACCTGTTGCGGCAACTCCAGGGGGCACGCGCTGGCGGCGCGTCGGGTTTCACGTTATGGAATGCTTCTGGGCGCTACTACATGATCGGTGAGCCCCTCCTACCCTATACGCGCCCGGCGGCACCGGCTGAGGAACAGCCTGAAAATGCACCCACTCAGGAAGAAGGAGGCAGACAATGAATAGAGGCTTCGCACTTTTGCTGCTGTTGATGTCAGGAGTTCTTCTCTCATGCGCCTCCGGCCCTGCTCATGGCGAAACCACCGAAAGGCGGCCAGCATTTGAGACTGTTGCACGCGGTTCTCATTCCGGGGTGATGAGTCAACGTGAGGTGCTCATTGAGTCCGAGTATGCCTTTGACGGCCTCTGGCGGGAAATCCACTCCGGAAGGTCCCCGGTACCCAGAAAACCACGTATAGACTTTGAAACCCGTCAGATTGCGGCAGTGTTTGCGGGAGAGAAACCAAGCGGCGGCTACTCAATTGAGGTCACCGGCATCCAAACAGAGGACGAATACCTTACCGTGTATTTCCGGGAGCAAAGCCCCTCGCCTGGAGATATCGTGACCCAGGCTCTCACCCAGCCTTACCACATCATACAGTTCTCACGTACTGAACGTGAAGTCAGATTTCGGTCGCGCACCCAGTGAGGCCAGCTCAGTAAAGCAGGTTACAGGGGTCCTTCCGTCGTTTCTTCGGTTTGATCTTCAGGTGTGGCTTCGGTCGAGTCTTCGCTTAGATCTCCATCCGCAAGCTGTGAGATCATTGGATCCTCAATATGCTCCAGCTCCGTAATGATCGGCTGCGTCATGACCCTGGAAATGAACTCGCTGAAGTCCGCAATGATCTGGAGCAGCAACTCCCAGTCGGCAAAGTTCACAACTTTTTCAGCCTCGAACGCATAGATCTGATCCCGGTACCAAATGCGTACATCCCGCCCGCTCTTGGGAGAGAAGACGCCGTTATTGTGCACCGTGTTGCGAATAAGGCGCATGATGTCGGTCACCGCACGATAGTGTTGCCGCTCGTCGCGCATGAACTCATCAATGAGGTAGTAGCAAATGTGGCGGAAATCGACCCTGAGCCTCTTGTAGGTATCAGGCGCCAGATTTCGCAAAACCAGTCGGATACTGGACTCGATGCTGGAGAATGTGGCCTGAATGAGACCAATCTTGGTGAACTCGGTGTAGCGGCTGACATATGCTTCTATATGGTCGTCGTCAGGTGCAGTCCCCATGCTCCGCACCCACCACTCCCGGTCGGTAAGGTGCTGGCCCACAAATATCATACCCAAAAGACATGCATGCAGTACGCTTTCGACCTTTGATAAACTAGTGGTCCGCGCATCCACCGTTGCCTTGGTCTCCTCGGAGTAGAACTCAAGAACACGGGCGCTGTCCTGCTGCACCGAGACCAGTGCACCTTGAATCAACTCGGCCAACTGCAGGGCCGAGCTATCGTGAAACTCATATCGCATGGTGTACTCCGCTTATTCCAGCATTTTCATAGTGCCGCGAACGCGCCGCAAATCCTGCACATACACCACCGCACCCTCGACCTGGTCAAGATTGCCGGTGATCTCTTCAATGCCGGTCAAAAGGCTGTCGACCCGTGACTCCGGCACCAGGGCAAGAATGGTCTTGCTGCGGCTCTTTCGGGAACTCATGAACTGGATCATCTCCGCGTATAACGGCACCTGAGAAATATACTCGTTCATTCCGTGCGAGTCTAGAATTGTGGCTCCCTCAATCCCGCTCTCAACAAAGAACTCAAGCAAAGGATACAGGAAGCTCTGTTCATACAGCACCACCGTCAGCAGCGACTCACCCTGCGGTGCGGCACCGCCAGCTCCGGACGGCATCCCGGCCCTACTCCACCGAACACATGTTTCACGAATAGACTCCGGGCTGCGTGCACGCAGGAGCTCGCGGCGTAAACGAGTGTTGACCAGCAGGCTAGAGATTGAGGCCAGTAACTTGAGGTACTCCTGCGGTCGCTCGGCTGGCCCCAGAATTGTCGTAAAAATTCGGACTTTTTTTCCGTCCAGCGCGTCAAAGCTCACTCCACGCGGTGCTACGCCAATGACGACCACAAAATCAGACAAACCCTCGATCCGGGCATGGGGTATTGCTACCCCGTCGCCGTACGCTGTAGAACCTCCTGCCTCACGTGCCGCCAGATGAGCTACCAGCTCGTCCTCGCTAATGCCCTCAAGACGCGGGCTTTGCAGCGCAAGCCGCGCCAGCTCGCGCAGCAGCCCGGCTTTGTCTCGTGATTTTAACGCGACCGAGCAGCAGAGCGGGTCGATGACTTCGAAGAGCTCCATGTATCCTCCATATCGTTGCCACGAATGATGGCAAAACGCGAGATGGGCGGCCCCACCAACTCACTTATCAGTACCGAGAAGAGTACCACATTTACCAAGGCCCCAATATGCAGTTGTTGTTCCGGTGGCAAAGCGGCAACCAGCGGCGATGTTCGAACAAGAAGCACAAGACCCAAGGCCACACCAGCTTGCGGGAGCATGCTCAGGCCCAGGTAGTTGCGGATTCGCGGCTCTACCCCGGTGAGCGCACCCCCTACAAACACCCCGCCGTACTTTGACACAGCCCGGGCACCGACATACCCTAGGCCCAGCAGCAAGATTTCCGGCTGTAGTAGAACCAGGGGTTGCAGCTCGGCACCCGCAATGACAAAGAACAATGCATACAACGGAGGGGTAATTGGCTCTATGCGACGAAACAGTCGCTGGTCGCCTCCAACCAGATTCACGTAGGCCGCGCCTCCAGCCATGCTCCCAAGAATCAGAGAGTAGCCAAGCCCCTGAGCAAGACCGGCAAGCAACAACACGACACCCAAAGCAAAAATGAGTGCCTCGTTTGAGTCCGGCCGCCGGTGAGCTACCCAGTAGATTATGGCTCCCAGGAACAGTCCCCCGAGCAATGATATACCAATCTCAAGCCCGGCATGGAGCACCAGTTCACCGGCACCCGGCCCGGCACCGGGAGCAAGCATACTTCCAGCAACAGCAAAAGCTACGGCAAATATCATGACCGCCCCGGCGTCGTCCAAGGCAACCAGACCGTAAAGAATATCGATATAGCGGCCCCGAGCTCGGAGCGACTGTACAATGGCCACGGTCGCAGCCGGTGCGGTAGCCGAGGCAATAGCACCCAGAATGAGAGCAAACGGCAAGGGTAAACCTAAGAGCCGCATAACCCCGGCAACCAGGGCAAAAGAGGCAGCCACCTCAATGAGGCCAATAACCGCTACCTGTAACCCAATGCGCTTGAGTTTAGGCCAATGAAACTCGGCACCAATAGTAAAGGCAATAAGTGCCAAAGCCGCCTGGCTGAGTATCTGGAAAGCCGGTTCCAGCAAGTGCGGTAGAACATCAAAGCCGCCCGGGCCCAGAAGCAAACCAGCCAGTATAAATCCAGTAATCTCGGGGAGTCGTAGTCGGCCTGACAACTTACCAAGCAGGTACCCCCCAATGAGCAGAACTCCTATAGCAGCAAGCGCATGCGACGAGGTGATGCTCCGAAAAAAGCCAGTAAAGACTTCAGAGTTCATTGTATTGTTATCCTTGGAGCAAGCCTAACACATACCACGGCAGCTCGACACTACTGCCGACCGAATTTCTCGGATGAAAGCACACAGTTGACCCATTCCGGTTGCAGCTCGGCACCAACTGCTTTGTAGAACTCAATTGCGCTCGCATTCCATTCCAGCACCTGCCAGGTCAATAACCGGCTCCCGGTATTTTCCGCATGCTCAATACATCGCTTCAGCAGCAACTTACCCAGGCCCTTGCCCCGCCGAGATTCGGTAACAATGAGGTCCTCAAGGTAAAGATAGCGTCCCTTCCATGTCGAGTAGCGGAAATAACACAAGGCAATTCCGACAATGGTGGAGCCTTCCTCGGCAACAAAGCAGTGAAACATTGGGTCGTCGCCAAACCCGTCATTGCGCAACCGTTCCTCGGTATTCTCGACACGTTCTACTGCCTCTTCGTACTCGGCCAGCTCAAGAATGAGCGCATATATGGCTGAAGTATCCGAAGGTTTAGCGTCGCGGATCACAACATCGGTCTTGGGTTCGCTAAGGTCCGGGTGCACAACACGCTCCTGTTAGGTTTGTCTGGCTACGATACTTGCGCGTCAGGCTGGGGTCAAGGTAGGCTCATGAGATATGTGGATGTTGCGGGCTGCGGACCTGTTCTTCGTGGTGTTTCACACTGCTTTTGTGCTGTTCAGCATTACCGGGTTTCTCTTCCCAAGACTGAGAAAGGCCAACCTCGTGGCCCTTCTGCTCACTGCATTGTCCTGGTTTGGGCTTGGTTTGCGCTACGGGTTGGGGTTCTGCCCACTGACCGAGTGGCACTGGCAGGTGCTTCAGGCCCTTGGCGAACGGTCACTCCCACGAAGCTATATCCAGTATCTGTTCCAGCGCGTACTTGGACTGTCGTTGTCGGCCGGAACCGTTGACATCCTGGTGGGCGCCACTTTTGCTCTGTCGCTCATTCTGTCGGTGAGTCTGAATCTGCGTGACCATCGCCGAAGGAAAAGCTCTCCCCCGCAGTAGGTCCAGTTACATTCGGTTCACCAGACCCAGCCTTCCGCCCACCATACACCGGCGCCTGAGTAAGGGAGCTTGCGTGCTGAGCCTCAAATCCTCGCCCCACGTCGTCATCCGAGTCCTCACTCCGCCGAATAAGATAGCGCAGCTTAGGGGTATGGAGCGCCTCAAAAAGTCGTTCCCTGGCGCCGGAGCCCTCCTGCGCCACCAGGTATTCAAGCGCGGAACGCATGTTCCTCCGCTTTGAGGTGGTGTCGAACCCGCAGCGGCAGGTAAATGCCGTGAAGCCCATTTCCTCGGCAAAGGCCAGGATGTGCTCCTCACTCAGCCAGGCTAGTGGCCGAATAATGGTCTGGTCGTAGTTATCAAGGGTCAAGACCGGTAACATGGTGGAGAGTTCGCCCTTATGGGTCATGTTCATGAAAAAGGTCTCAAGAATGTCGTCCATATGGTGCCCCAGGGCAATTCGTTGAAACCCATGAGCGCCCGCGTATCGCATGAGCTCAACCCGCCGTTGTTTGGAGCACCAGAAACAGTTCATGCGCTGGCCCGGATGTATACGCCTTTCAAGCTCCATAGGAATCTCGACCAAGGGAAGGTCCCATTCACGACACACGTCCGAGACCTGAGCCAAGGTTGCAGGGTTGGAAAACTCGGTACGAACATGCACGGCGGTGAGCTCAAAGCGGACCGGAAAGTGCTTCTGCTTTCGTGAGAGGTGGTAGGCCAGACTCAGCGAGTCCTTGCCGCCGGATAGGCCAAGCAGGACTCGATCCCCCTCACGTATCATGTTGTAGTCAAACAAGGCCTTGTCAATGCGCTTGCTGAGAAGTTTGCTGAGATCACTCATTCAGACACGAACAACTACACGTAGAGATAGCGCTTGATCTTCATGGTAGGAGTCTTCTCAAACGGCTCACGCTGTTCAACAAACTCGGCAATGCGTGAGAACGTGTTGAGTTCCTGGTTCACCCGCAGCTTGAGGTCCTCAAGAAAACCAGAGGCAATCTCATGAAGCCTGGTCATTTCCTCGGATCTTCGCTCCTCAAGGTCAGAGGCGGTGTTTTCCATGAGCTCACGAGCAAGTTCCAGTAACTCCTCCACACTGTCACGCAGATCCTCAGCCTGGTCGGCGGCATAGGCCAGCATTGCTTCGTAGTTGAGGTGCACTTTGGCAACCAGCTTGCCCCCGGCCTGATACACCAGCGACTCTGCTACCAGAGGTTTGGAGTTTATGACCGCCTCAATCTCCTCGGGGTAAATGTTCTCACCACTCGGACCTAACAGCATGTTCTTGATGCGGCCCCGGATATAGAGGCGTTTCTGTTTGTCAAAGAAACCCAGGTCTCCGGTGCGCAACCAGCCGTCTTCTGTAAAGGTCTCGGCGGTGCGCTTGTCATCTTTAAAGTACCCACGCATCACGTTGGGGCCACGCACCTGAATCTCACCCTCACCACTCTCGGAGTCCGTCTCGGCAATGCGCACATCTGTGCCCTCAATAGCAGGGCCTATGGCACGGTAATGAGTGTCGGCAGGCGAGGAGCCAGCAATAAGCGGCGCGGTTTCAGTGAGCCCATACCCAATAGCATAGGGGAAGCCTCCGTCGCGGAGGAACTGTTCAACGTCCGGAGCCAGCGCGGCGCCACCTATGCCAAAGAAGCGTAGGCGCCCACCAAAACTCTTCATCAGCTTCTTGCATGCAACTTTGTGAAGCAGCTTGCGCACCGGCCCCACGCCATACAACATGCGTTTGACTGCAGAACCGGTGAGCTGTGGATGTATCTTGTTGCGAAAGATCTTTTCAATGAACAGCGGTACCGTCAACATTTGCTGCGGTCGCACCTGCGCCAAGGCTGGCATGAGCACCGTCGGTGAGGGCGGCTTATCCAGATAGTACACTGCAGCACCTGCGGCCGCTGGCGTCAAACACCCCAAGGTGCACTCGTAAGAATGCGACAGCGGCAAGAGTGATAACATGCAGTCACCAGGCCGTATATCGGCAAGCGGTGAGGCCGCAATTACATTCGACACGATATTCCGGTGTGTCAGCATAACGCCTTTTGAGCTTCCAGTTGTCCCAGATGTGTAAATGATGGCGGCTAAGTCGTCGGGCCCCGGTTCGCGAGCGCTCGGAGCTGGACTCGGCTCCTCTTCTGAACTCTCTGTGGAAAGACTCTCAATTTCAAGCGACGTCGGCGCGGTGCTCCGTTCGTTGAGCAGGGTTGCAGCGCCGTCAAACTTTGAACGGAGTCGTGGCGAAACAAATACCAAGTTCGCCTCTGAGTGTTCAATGATGTTTGCAACCTCGTTCTCGTGAAAATCTGGCAGGATGGGGGTAACCACCGCGCCATATCCCACGATACCAAGATATGCCACCGGCCATTCCGGCCTGTTCTCCGACAGCAAGGCCACGCGGTCACCCGGCAACACACCATGTTCGGCAAGCAGGAGGCCTACTCGCGTAATGAGCCTGCCAAGCTTTGCAAAAGAAATGGGGGTTGCATCTACATACGAGAAGACTGGCTTATCGCCATAATTGCTAATACTGTTTCCGATCAGTGCCGGAATGGTTTCTGGTAAATTGTTCATACACCTTTAATCCTACGCCGGTTACCCGGAATAATCAACGAGAATCGCTCATTTGGGCCTCGGCACGTATACGAGGAAGGGATTCAGGGTATTCGCGTTGAATAAAGGCTAACAACTTCTCGCGCACCTCACATCGCAGCTCCCATGCATCGGGAGAGTTTGGCGCACTCATAAGGGCGCGCAGCTCAAGCGCCCGCTCTGTGGAGTCGGTCACCTGCAGCGCCCAACCTTTTCCGTCCCAGTACCTGCTTTCTTTCAGAATGCGATGCAGCTCCTCCCGAAGCACATCTACCGAAACGGTGTAGTCCACGTAAAGAAAAACAGTCCCCAGGATCTCGGCTGTAGTGCGTGTCCAGTTCTGAAATGGTCGCTCAATGAAGTAACTAATAGGCAGGATCATGCG
>PXEI01000331.1 GCA_003564775.1 Spirochaetaceae bacterium | reverse complement strand
GCCTTCGTTTATGGTGAAAACCACCACATTGCGACCGTTTTCGTCCTCAACCCGTCCGCTTACCTCGGCATTTGGGTAGCCACGTTCTACGTAGAGGCCGCGTAAGGCACTGGAAGCGCTTCGAATTTTGGCGTTCGTGATGATATCGCCCTGCCTAAGCACAATTGCATCCTGAAGATCACGATTACGCAGGCTGCGATTCCCGGTAAAACGCAGTTCATCCACCATTGGGCGCTCAACGACCTCGAACTCAATGATAACTTCAGTGCGGTTGTCGTCGGCTGGCAAGGCGCTTGGGATGATCTGCTCAAAGAAATCCAGTGCATAAAGACGGCGCTGGAGATCGAGAAATCTGGTCTCGGTGAAGTCTTGACCGATGTACTGACGAACAACGCCGGACAACTCGGCTTCGGAGACATTGTTCAGTCCCACGAAGGTGATATCGGCAATAGGTCGCCCTAAATACCAATCGTCGTCGTTTTGAGCGGCAAGGCCTACGGCCATGAAGCACAGCAAAAAGATGGCGGCAATGAGGCCTTTCGGCATAGGTACTCCTTGTGTTAAGAACATAGCAGAAACTACCGGATGATTTCAATCAGTACGAAAAACCCCACGAAAAAGTGAAGGTGTTGTCACGAACATATAACTCTCTGATATCGCGTGGAAAAAAGCCCCACTCGAGGAGGAAGAACGGTGTCTGAAACTCTAAAGTAAGTTCGGTGTCGACGGCAAGCCCCCCAATGTCCCGAGTATTCGGGTCGAACTGATTCACCGCCTGTAGACGGAGCAATAGCTCAAGGAATACATCGGTCCCCAGGTACTTACCCATAAACACCGAGGTGTTATTGAGGTAGCCACCAAGCGATGGCACCTGAGTCTCGATGTCTTCACTCCGGTCTTCCACCGCACCGCGCACCAGGTTCTGAAATACTGGTGTGCGTACCGAAAGAAGATCAAGCCCTAATGTATCACGAACTCGGGTTTCAAAACGCCGCATTACCCCAAATTGAGCAGCTACATCACCTGTGAGTAAGACTGCCGATGACAAAGCTGCAAATTCGCCCACGGTTTGACCAAAAACCTGACCGCCGAGAAGCTCGGCAATTTCATTTTCCGGCAGCATAGGATTGGACTCAAAGCGGGGGGTGAACTCACTCAAGCGACTATTGTCCACAACCATGAAGATAGTGACTGGGCCACGATCCGAGAACTCTCGAACCTCGGCGCGCGCGCTCAGGAGCGGGTCGAACCCTTCTTCATCCTCGTTAAAGACGATGCGTCCTTCGCGAATGTAAAAGCTGCGGTCAAAGTAGAAGAGTTCGCCGCCCTGTATGCCGACGGCACCGACTAATGAAAACCGGGAGTTGATACTGTCCCACTGTATATGGAGTTCCTCGCCCGAACGGGCGAAACTCCGCAGCAAGGGGAAGTTGATGGTTGGCCAGTAAAACTCTACCCCGCGCCCGGTGCGGACGCGGATATCTACCGAGAACTCGGTGTTTCCCTGCCGGGGGGAGCGTGTCGGATCAAAGTTCTCCGAAAGGGTTATGGTGGTTGATCTACCGGTGAAGTCACCCCGAATATTAACCAAGTCTCGTGTACCGTACACAGCAAGCGTTCCCACTCCGTACCCGTCAACAACAACGGTTTGGAAGTCATGGGTTATGCGAACACCGCTTTCATTGGCGGTCTCAACCTCAATGCGGAACTCATCCGGGCTCCAACGGTTGAGCACAACCCCGCCGTTCGCAAAGGCTTGACCTTCTCCAGTGCGGACCGCGGTACGATTCATGGTGATAGTGTTCTCTTGAAAAACCAGATACACACGCTCGGCGGTGATTTCGTTTGGTGTAAAGGTTAAACGTGAGCGAAGCTGTTCGGCCGTCAGTGTTCCAAAAAACTCGGGATTGTTGACGGGACCTACAATTCGCAAGCTTCCAGTGATCTGCGCATCAAGCACTGCAAACTCAACGAAATCTAGCAGGTGCGCAACTCTCCCGGCAGATATCTCAATGCGGTTGAGATTGGCCTCAAGTCTACCGTTTTCGAATATCCCATCTGCCTGAAGTGCAATGGGAAAAGGATCGCGCGCCTGAAGCTCAAACATACCGTCGCTGGAGAGGCGTCCGGACAGTTCTCCTTCACTTCCTGCATCTAGAATTACCGTACCTCCGCTACGAGCAAACCGTAGCTCAAACTCATTATCAGGTTGATCATGAAAGAACTCGCTTGATCGCAGGCGAACGGCCGCACGAAAGTCGTCCTCAAAGGGTAGCACGAGGCCCGATTCTTTTTCTTCAAAGAGCCCATCAATTCCGACCGTCATCTCAGTTGTTCCGCGACGTGATTCGTGCTGGAAAACACCGTGCAAGCGAACGGTGCGTGTCTCACGGTCGATCATTGCCTGATCTGCTTGGAGCAGGCTGTTCAGGTAGCGCAGCTCAATTCCAGTCACCTCAAGTCGGGCGGGAGACAGGTCGAACGCGGCTTGTGCGAAGAATGGGTCGTTATTGTAGCGTCCTTCGCGGATGTCCAGTTGTCCGATAAGGCGCGGAGCTGTGGGGCTCCCCTGTATGGTGGCCGTTCCGTCCAGGGCGCCACGGATGTTCGGTTGGCCTAATCGGCGCAAGGACGCCTGGTTGAAGCGGAGCTCACCCTCTAGTTCTCCCTGATACAGGGCGATGTCCAGTTCGTAGCGCTCTCCAATGGACTCACCAAAGAGCGCAATGCTTGTTTCGACGCGGAACGGAGAGGCGAAACCGTAACTCACAACGCCGCTGCCGACCAGGTTTGCGACCGAGTCTTCCAGGCGTACCTGCGAAAGCGTACCTCCAGCCGGGCCGAGATTTCCGCTGAGTACAACCGTACCTTGCGGGCCTATGAGTGTTGGAATGCCGGTATATCGGATTTCATGAATAGTGAGCGCCCAGTCCTGTAAGGAGCGTAGTTCTCCGCTGACATCAAAACCAAGTATAGAGTTGTCCGGGAGGAGCGGTAACATGAGGTTATTTGCCTCGGCCGCGAAGCGGTAGCCTCCCCGCCCGTCCGGCCACGCTGCGACGACCAACCCACGGGGGGTTACAAGCTCAAGACCGTTACGGGGGTCAAAGCCGCCCGAAAGCTCATACACCTCGTTCTCATACATGATCTGACCGGAATAACGCACCACGCTGTTGGGATACAGCTCGCCGAAGAGTGATCCTTGTACGACGTGGCCGCCATATCCGAAGAAGATATCCTCAACTTCGTAGGTGTTATCCTCACCAAAAATTGAGAAAGACAGATATCGGTCGGAGTTTACCGTGTCGAAAACCGATACATAGGGCGCTTCAAGCTCCCGCAGCTCACCAAACTCGGTTTCCAGAGACACCCGAGTGTCAATTCTGAGGTTCTGGAGTTGGCTTGGGGTTGCTTGCCGGGCTGAGGGTACGGACACACCCTGCAGGAGCTCGTAGATTGATGTCGCCCCGACGTTGCGTAACTCAACGCTCCCGGCAAAGCCAGGCCCTCGATCGGGCGCCACGGTTCCGTCGAACTCAATCAACTCTGTGGCGAACTCATCGAGAAAGAAAAGCCCGTTGACTGCAACTGTTTCCTGTGTGGGTACTACGTTTACGCTCAGCTCATGCACAACGCCCTCACCATAGGAAATCCGAGGAGATGAGAAGTTCCATCGGCCTTGAGTCTCCCGGTCAATGCGAATCCGACCGTTGAGATCCTGGCTATCGCGATAACGAAAATCGTTGAAGAGAAGCTCGCCCCGAGGCGCTTGTTGAGCAATATCGACGAGGCCCTGGAACTGGGCACGTCCGCTACTGTAGGTGCTGGATGCCTGGAGATTCTGAACGAAGGCCTGGTCTTCATCGCCGCTGGCACGCAGCAGAACAAAGAGGTTCTCAGGGCTGTACGATGCCGTGAGTCCAAGATTGAGGTCCAGGTCATAGTCGAGTGCGAGTTGAGCTCCGTAAAGGACTGCGGCTATGGCGTTGAGGGCACTTTCCGGTGTGTTCCGCTCAGGGAGGATCTCGGATTCGGCCGATGCCTCGGTTTCTGGCTCCGGAGGGAACTCAAGATCGGCGATTAACGCTCCGCTGCCACTCACCTTCTCAACAAGCCAGGGTGCCTGAGCCTTGAGTTCATCCCCCAGAATGACGGTACGCTGCGGATTGTAGTCCTGCGCTTGGAATCGGAGTTCCGCACGGCGCTCTAACAGATCAATCATTAAACTTAGATCAATAGGATCCTGGTCGGGAAGGTTTCGCAGTTCAACTTGGTCATCACCGTACAGGATGCCAAAGCGGAAGCCTCGCACAGTCAGTGCAGGCGTGAACAGCTCATTGAGGACAAGATCAAAGTCGGCGCCGGACAGGTCGGGACGCATGCTACCCTCGGACTCGATATTCGCCCGAACGGTGCGTGGCAAGTCCAGACTGAGCTCAACGGGAGTCTCTACCGACTCGATTCTGTCGTATCCAACGACTGAGGAAACGCGAAAGTTCAAATCCTCGCCCGCAAAGCTCAGTGCCACGGCCAGGTCGTCGGCAGTGACGGTATGGTCGCCGCTTCGTAGTTTCAGGCTAATGTTCCGTGCATCTACACGGAGCCCCGAAAGAGTGCGCGACGACTCGCCGGAGGGTACTGTCGCGGCGAGTTCCTGGAAGAACTCCAGTAGATCGCGGTCACGTTCTATGTCCAAAGATAACCGAGAGTTATCAAGCACAACGCGTTGAATAATTGGCGCGTTTGGGTCTCCGAATCCAAAGAGGTCACGAAGCCGAAAATGTGTTCGCACTCGACCTACACGGAGCAACTCGGCGCGTTCGTGATCACGCCCGTGTACGCTCAAGTCATGAATTTCCAGAAAGCTGAGTATAGAGGGTGTTATTCTGCTGTAAGATATAGTTCGATTCAGGCGCGACTCGATCTCAGACACCAGGTGCCGATGTAGTTCCTCCATGTTCCGGTGGAAGGCACGTTGAACCGGCGCAAGAAGGAGCATCGTTGCGGCAAGCGTGAGAATTATGAGTGTGGTGTGGAGAACGCGGAGCCGCGTCGGTCTTTTCATCACCTTACCTAATCTATACTATATATCGTACTAGCTATGAAATACGAGAGGATGAATTGGAAACTGGGCTGAACAAGGTACAAACGAGTTTTATTGCAATTGAAAGTCTTGATGGTGCCGGAGGAACGACACAGGCTAATGTACTGGCGCGGCGCTTACGTTCTGCTGGCCGTACCGTGCTTCGCACCAGCGAACCAACCGATGGTGCGGTGGGGAAGCTCATTCGGCGCGCTTTGGGGGGCGAACTCAGACTTACCCCACAGACCATAGCCTATCTGTTTGCGGCTGATCGACATGAGCACCTCTACGCCGGGTCGGAGAGCATTACTGCTGCGTTGGACTCCGGAATGACTGTTATAACCGACCGCTATACCTACTCCTCACTTGCGTATCAGAGCCTGGAATGTGGCTGGGACTTTGTTTTAGGACTCAACGCGGCGTTTCCCCCACCCTCGGATATTGTGTACATAGCTCTGGACATTGAGGTATGCGAGGAGCGACTTGCGGGGCGTACCCACCGTGAGATTTACGAGGTGCGCTCTATACAGCGACGAGTCGCAGAGGCCTACGAAAAGGCGTTTGAGTATGCAGTCGGACAAGGGGTACGCCTGCATCGGGTTGACGGTTCGGGCGACTCGGAACAGGTTGCCGATCTGATCTGGAATTCTCTAGAAAGTGTGCCGATACTTGAAATGTGAAAAGAGTCTTTGTATTTGCAGTAGCGCTGCTTATGCTGGCCGGGACGGTTCCGGCATCCGCATATAGAATTCTCTACCGTGAACAACACTACCGTATGTTCCGCATGCATCTGTACCAGTACCCGGCCCTGATTACCGAGAACATTTACCGTCTCGAACAGGCTCTCCGTGCAGATTTTGCCAATCCGCTGTATGCACTGGCCGTGATTCGGAATGAACGTGACTGGGAACGATATCGAGCTCTCTTCACTATGCATCTCAATCTCATGTTGGTTGAGCAGTACCTCCTCTGGGGTAGCAAGTACAACAAGTTTGATGCGTTTTTCTTTAACGCTCCGTGGCAACAACAGAATCTGGAGAGCCTTGAACGCGCTGAAGAGCTTTTTGAGTATGCCTTGGTCTACTGGGATGAGGTGAAAGTCTGGAGCGAGATTGCATACGAGATGCGATGGACTCACCTTCCGGAGGTTCAGTACTGGGCAGACGAGAACCATCGTATAGAAACCGGCGATCTGGACTACGAGTTCCTCATTGGAAGACATCTTGATCGGTTGCGGGATGTACGCGCACGGTTTGAGGCTATGGGGCCTGACACCTACTGAAGCCGGGCCAGAACTGACATCTACTGAAGCCGGGCCAGGCCAGGCGCCCGCCAACCCGGGACGCTACCTACTGGCGTTGGAACCGACGGGCTCACTACCGGGCAGCTTCAGAGAATGAGCATAGCATCGCCATAGGAGAAGAAGCGATAGTTCTCCTGTACCGCAAGGCGGTAGGCCGCGAGAATGCGTTCTTTTCCTGCAAAAGCCGAAACCAGCATGAGCAGCGTTGACTCTGGGGTATGAAAGTTTGTCAGCAGGCCGTTTACTACCTGGAATGAGTAGCCAGGTTTTATGAAGATCTCGGTGGTGGCGGCGCCGGGGCGGAGGCGTTGGGCGGTGGTGTCCCACGCGCTTTCAAGGGTGCGGAGAGCGGTGGTGCCGACCGCGACTACAGGGCGGCCCGACGCGGCAGCTCGGTTGACGGCGTCGGCGCACTCGACCGGTACATCGTACCACTCGCTGTGCATGGTATGGTTTTCCAGGTCGTCACTGCGAACGGGGGCGAAGGTGCCGAGGCCGACATGCAGTGTGAGCCGGGAAATCTCTATGCCGCGCTCGCTAAGCCGCCGCAGTAAAGGAGCGTCGAGGTGGAGTCCAGCGGTTGGTGCCGCAGCCGATCCGGTTCTCTCCGCGAACACCGTTTGGTAACGTTCTTTGTCTGCCGCCTCGTCGCCGCGTTTGATGTAGGGAGGTAGTGGGACGTGCCCATGGAGTTCAAGGTAGTCTTCCGATACCGGCCGCTCAAACTCCAGCACCGCTTGTCCCTCTCCAGCCTCCACCAGTACTGCGGATAGCTGCTCAGGGAAAACTAGTTCACCACCGGGCCGCAATCGCCCTGCCCGCCCCAGCATGACTGTCCACCTCAAGCGGCTTTCATTGGAACTCAGCAGCAGGCACTCCACCACGCGCTCGCGACCCGGCCGCCGCGCAAAAAGCCGTGCTTTGCGTACCCGACTGTTGTTGAGAACCAGCAAGCTATCCTGCGGAAGCAGATCCGGCAGATCGGGAATGCGGTAATGGCTTGGCTCTCCGGAACTACGCGGCAAGCGCATCAGGCGTGCGGCGGTGCGTTCCGGTGTTGGATGCTGGGCAATTAAGTGCTCAGGTAGCTCAAAAGAGAAGTCCTTGGTCTTCATTTTCGCTCGTTGTCGTGTAGGATTGGTTGAGGGTTTCGTTCGCCTCAGGAACCGGCAGGCCAAGGTGTCTGTAGGCCAGATCGGTTGCGATGCGTCCTCGTGGGGTTCGCTGCAGAAAACCTCGTTGAATCAAGTACGGTTCATAGAAGTCTTCAAGGGTATCAATAGGTTCTCCGACCGAAATTGCCAGAGTCTCGGCGCCTACGGGGCCACCGGCATACTTGGTTACAATTGTGCGGAGGATCTCCCGGTCGTGGCTTTCCAGGCCGAGTTCGTCAATTTCCAGCCGTTCCATACCCTGGCGTACCAGATCCGGCAGAATACGCCCATCCCCCAGCACCTCGGCAAAGTCGCGCATTCGCCGTAAGAGCCGGTTTGCCACCCGCGGCGTACCGCGGGCCGAGCGGGCAATCAGTTGCAGGGCGCGCTCCTCGGCACGAATCTCCAGGATATCTGCAGAGCGGCGCAGAACATCCATGATTTCGTCCTCGGTGTAGAAGTCCAGACGTACAGTTATACCAAAACGGGTATACAGCGGGCTCGAAACACGGCCCGCCTTCGTGGTGGCTCCCACCAGGGTGAAGCGAGGGATTGGAATGCGGATAGTCCGGGCCGAAGGGCCCTGCCCGATAATCCAGTCCAGCTCGAAGTCTTCCATTGCTATGTAGAGCATTTCCTCGAGGGCGGGTTTGAGGCGGTGAATCTCGTCAATGAAGAATACCGTGCCTTCGTTGACGGTTGTCAGTATTCCAGCCAGATCTTTTGGTTTCTCGAGCGCCGGTGCCGCGGTCACCTTAAACTCGGCGCCGAGCTCATGGGCCATGATCCCGGCAAGGGTCGTCTTCCCAAGTCCTGGCGGGCCGGAGAGAAAAACGTGATCCAGGGCGTCGGCTCGACCCCGAGCGGCATCGATAAATATTTTCAGGTTTTGCTTGAGTGCAGTCTGCCCTTGGAACTCACTCAGCGCAGTTGGTCGTAGACGTGCCTCGGAGGAATCATTCTCGGCAGATGGGGCATGAAATATACTGTCTTCGTCGCCGGGAACTCCGGACTCAAATGTCGGCATGTGATCTCTACCTATCAACCGAGCGCTACAATTGCTCGTCTAAAGATCTCGGCCTCACGTGATGCCTGCTCGGCACCGGTAGTTGCCGGTAGATCTTGTTGGGACGAGATTTCGCGTATAACCGATTCAACGAGCTTACGGTCGTATCCCATCTCTACCAACCCGACAACAAGGTCATCTGCCGCTGGTTCAACACAGGCTTCTGCATCCGGGGCGTAACGCAACACACCACGGAGTTTTAACAGTACTGCCGAGGCGGTTTTCTTTCCAAGCCCAGGTATCGCAAGCAGTGAGTTGAGATCCTCGGTTTCCAGAATCTCCCGCATTCTTGTTGGGCTGACTCCGGACAACACTCGCAAAGCCTGTTTGGGCCCAATTCCTTCTACCTTGGTGAGTTCGTGAAACAGGTTTCGTTCATCCTCCTCGGCAAAGCCGTAGAGGCGCATGAGATTTTCCCGATGCTGTAAGTACACCAATACCCGAACTTCGTCGGTGCGGCCCAACAGCTTTTGCACTGTGGCGCGACTGACCTCCAGTTCCCACTCGACACCGCCGGTCTTGATACGTACCAAACCCGGTAAGCAGTCGGTGATGTAGCCGGTCAAGCTGTTCAGCATTCATGCTCCCTATAGTCGAACATCGGTAGCGTGAGCCCCGAGCGAACTGTGATACCTGCAGATTGCGGCTGCCAAAGCGTCTGCGGCATGGTCAGGTTTTGGTATCTCTGCAAGTGCAAGGAGAAAGCGAACCAGCTCCTGCACCTGCCGCTTATCGGCGCGGCCTTCGCCTACCACCGCCTGTTTGATTACCTGCGGCGGGTACTCATACAGAGCTATTCCATGTTGTTCCACTGCACACAACGTGACTCCACGTGCCTCAGCAACGGCAAGAGCACTAATTGCATTTCGTGCAAAGAACAGTTTCTCAACGGCTGCCTCGGTAGGCACCCATCGTTTGCACAACTCGCTTAGTTCCTCATGGATCATGGCCAGTCTCCGACCATGCTTCAACCCACTGTCGGTGCGAATTACCCCGTGAGCCAAGTGGCGAATGCGACCCTGTTCTCCAGCAATTATACCGTACCCAGTGGAGGCAAGCCCGGGGTCCAGACCCAGAATAATCTTCATGACAGGGCGAGCCCGGGATCATGCATCCGGGTCAAAGTCGTCAGGTATATCTATGTTGGAGCTGACCTCTTGAACATCGTCATGATCGTCAAGGTTTTCGATCATGCGTAGTGCTTTGGCGGTACCCTCGTGATCTAGCGAAACTGTGGCATCTGGCACCATGGCTACTTCGGCGTTCTCATGCTTGAAGCCCGCCTCCTCCATGAAACTCACTACGGTTTCAAAGCTGTCCGGGCTACAGGTAACCTCATACACATCACCGGAGAGTTCTACATCCTCGGCTCCAGCCTCGAGAGCCTTCTCGAATATCTGTTCTTCGTCATACTCGGACGCGTCGTAGGCAATTACTCCCTTTCGCTGGAAGAGATATGAGACACATCCGGACTCTCCGAGGTTTCCACCACCCTTTGAGAAAATACTACGCACATCCGCTGCGGTACGGTTGCGGTTGTCGGTGAGTGCCTCAACCATAATGGCAACGCCACCTGGACCGTAACCCTCGTAGACAATCTCTATGTAGTCGACCCCCTCAAGCTCGCCGGTGCCTTTCTTTATCCCACGATCAATGTTTTCCTTGGGCATGTTCGCGGCGCGTGCTTTAAGGACTGCGGTTCGCAAACGTGGGTTCGCCTCAGGGTCTCCCCCGCCAAGCCTGGCTGCGACCGTGATTTCCTTAATGAGTTTCGTAAAGATTTTGCCGCGTTTTGCGTCTGCGGCTCCTTTTTTGTGGCGAATAGTCGCCCACTTGCTGTGGCCGGACATCGTCCCTCCTTGAGAAAGCTACCCGAAGGCGCGAAAAACGGTACCACGCGCCGTATAGTGCGTGTCAAGCCAAAGTTCCAGAGCCGTCGTGGGAGCACCATGTTTGCCAGCCCAATTGACAAGCTGGCGTTACGGCCGTCCAAATCTGTTGAGAGGATAGTAACGCATAAAGACGCGGGAATGTAAGGACTCGCGGGTAACGGTTCCCCAATGACGTGAGTCGAGCGAGGCACTGCGGTGATCGCCAGCGACAAAGTACTCGTTGTCACCAAGGAGCCGTTCCTCAACATTTCCGCCGAACGGGTCACTAGAGCGCTGTGCGTCCGGAGGCTGGTCTATAGTGATCTCGTAACTGGTGCGGGCGTTGACTGCACCCTCGGGAAGGTAAGCAGCGGCGTTGCCTGGTCGTACATAGGCGGTGTAGTCGGTGAAGCGTATGGTGTCACCAGGAAGGCCGACGAGCCGCTTCAGGATGAGGGCACGCTGCCAGACGACATCGTCATGTTCTCCAAGCTGGTAACGCTGACCTGAGACAAAACTCACCACTGGATCTGCTATTCTCAGGAACACG
>PXEI01000016.1 GCA_003564775.1 Spirochaetaceae bacterium | reverse complement strand
GGGACTTCTCGAAGCGCTGCAGGCCGACGGCGAGCATGTCCAGGCCCGTGTTGGGCACAGCGCCTCGCCTGAGGGCGCTGAGGATTTCCTGGCGGCGGGTGGGGCTGAGGTCGGAGGGGAGGAGGGGCATAGCGGATTTTCTGAGCTGAGTGGGCAGGTGGCAAGCCAAGTTTTCTGTGCAGCCTGCGAGTCAGGCTTTAGTATCGGCGTAGAGTAGGCACATCAGAGACGTTGCGCAAAGGGGGCGAGGAAGATGCACACGATACAGGTGATCCCGAAGGCAATAGATAGGCGGTCGCCCAGGGAGTACTTCTCGGCCCACCGAGGGACATGTGCCCGGCCAGCACGAGGTCGTCGACGGAGAGCAGGATCCCCCGGGCATGCTCGAAGCCGAGTAAGCGGCTTCCGGAACGCACGGCTGAGTTGATTCCCACAATGCCGGGCAGGAACTCGAGATAGCGGTCGAGAGCGAGGCCTAAGAGAATTAGACCCATATCCAGTTTGAGCTCCCACAGTACGTAAAAGGGAGTCACAATCTTGGACGTATTGGCCCTCCCATGCCACTATAGTCCGACTTCGCAGCTCGGGCACCACCCCACGTCCTCCGGATAGCTTCGGCTGCATCGAGGGCAACTATTGGATTGAATGCCTCTCGTATAGTCGAACTGCGGAACAGTGCGAGTTCTGCGGTTTTCGGGCCAATTGGGGTCAGAGTCTTGGTAGGACTCTGATACAGCGCCTTCGAAATACCGCGAAAAGGTTTGCTGCACGTCGACGAGGTAAAGTTCAGCCTTCTCACATTCGTCGAGAAGCGCGTCGATAGAATCGATCAAGCCAGCAGAGAACCCACGAATCACAGTTTCAACGCGAGCAGCAAGGGATGCGTCGATGGTATCCCCATAGCCGTGCCACCGGTCTTCTAAAGTTTGTAAATCGCGGTGAAATGTCCAAATGAACTCCTCGGTGTCATCTAGCAGGGCCGGTACAATAAAGAAACCCTTTGCAAAGTCCTTTGCAAATGAGACGGCGGCATGCTCTGTATGGAGCTTTCTCCACTTCTGATAATTGTTGAGGAGTTGCTTTCGTTCGTCTTCAATTTGGTCCGCGGTGTCATTGAAGACTTCCAGTGCGGCCATCAACTCGCGTGCGAGAGCAGTCTCGACACTTCTCTTAAGTTCGAACGGTAGAGTTGTGCCAATCCTGTCTTCAAGATGTTCGCCAACTACAACACCGATCAACTCGTTGAATTCGGCACATATTGCTACAGCAACCTCCGCGGCGATCGCCTGTGCACGGTTTTTCCATTTCGGCGACACCCGCAACAGTGCGCCCACCCAATCCGCAGCTTCAGCAGGTGTAGGTTCTTCACTAGCGATGTGTTCATAGGACTGGGAAACAGCAGCACTGATCTCCACGAAAGGCATGACCAACTCACCACTCGCGAATTGCGAGTATCGACCAGGAAGGAGGTTAGATAAGTCACGGTTTATCGTCCGTCGAGCCCGCGCATTTTCTTTAGCCCTTTCCGCGCTTTCTTTTTCATTCCTAACATCGTTTTTGTCGAACGATTCAAGGTAGATACTTGGGGTGGCAAAATCGTTTGAATGATTCTTTCCACGTGCGACGGCCAAAACTGCCGCTCCCCAACAGACTACTCCAACGGTGCCGAAGCCGATTATGCCGGTCATTGACAATCCAGCGCCGAGTGTACCGGTTCCCAAAACCCAGACCAAGACGCTCGCTAGAAAGGAGCTGAACCCCAATGCGAAGAGGATTCCTGCTTTTGCCCAGGTCTCGGAGCGTGACTGTACTGATTCGTGATAGAAGAACTGGTTTTCAAGATTGCTTTGTCGCTGCTCTATCGATTTTAACCGATCACCGATACGTCTCAGGGCTCTTAGTAGATGTGCTTTCAGTCGTTCGTTTTGAATCTGATTGTCTTCGACACGTTGCAGGGCCGCATGAACAGCCCGCATGAACAGTTGGTTTTGCTCTGATAGATTCTCCAAAAAATAGAAAGCATCCATCTGAACCTGCAGTAGGTTGCGCTCATTTATCCTGCTTAGCTTTCTGTTTTCTCCTGAAACAGTGTTCCACGAACGCTGGAACCAATTCTGATCTTTGACTTGATCCACGTTGTCCGAGGTGACCTCAAGAAGCCGTGAAATCTCCGCAATACGCTCGGTCGCTTCATGGCTGTTTGGATCATAGCTCCCAAGAAACTCTTGGAGGGCGACCTCGAAAGCAGCACCGTGTTTGCTCGCGACCTCGCGTTTACTGACGTTGGTGTGCGTTTTGTACATCGTCTGGTTCATGGCCCCCCCGTTGTCAAAGGTCGTCGATCGCGTCATCAAGTAATCGGTCAGTGTATTCCGAAAACTCGTTCAGGACCTTGGTGCGTAGTTCAAGTCGCGTACACTCCTCTAGAAAGCTGCGCTGCATCTCGTAAGAGACCTGGCTTTGATGGATGAACCGAGCGATCCCGCTCGCAGCATCTCGGGTGATTTCAAGATCTTGGAGAGTTTCCGCGTACGCACCGCGCCCGAAAATGGGGTCAATCACGTGGCGTAGGCCAGCACCGACGACAATCATCACTGGAATTGTTACTGGATTGCCAACGCCAAGAGCATGCGCTGCCAATTGCACGGGGATGTTAACCGCGGCTATGGAGCCACCGATAAGGGCTCCGCGCGCAGAATCCTCCAAAATGAGGTTGCCAAAGGTCGTGCCGTCTATCGCACCGCTCTTGTACCTCCCGTAGTTCACTAACGTCGATGCCCCGACCCCGACAACGGCACCTATCAGTGCGCCCTTTCCTATTTGGGATGCCACGCCTTCAAAGGTCACCTGTGGCGCGGCGCGGCCACTCGCTGCTTGCTCCATACGTCGTTCACCTTCAGCCGCAATCCGCTCGTCGGAAAACGCTTTCCGCAGGTCGGGGTGTTGATCGCCACGCTTGGCAATCAACTCCTTCCCTCGCTCGCTGTTTCTCCAGTCATAGATCTTCTCGTTTACATCCAATACATCGACCGGCTTGGCTGCGTCAGGGGCGTACTGCGACACATCGACGCGTCTGAAGCTGTCGGAAAGGCCAGCTTTGATTTGGTGGGTTTGCTCCTGACCTGTGACGATATTTCGCCGTACCGCATCGATGCCGAGCTCTCGATCTTCAAAAGGGGTGCTCATTCGCCACTGATTGCCCCGCAAGAACTCAATCGGGTCATGCTGATTCATTCGAACAAAATCGAACTCAGCGCCTCGATTCTGTAGTAGGTGCTGGAGATACTGTCCCTTGTTGCCGTCGTTAATGCGATTCGTGACCCAGCTTTCAATTGCGGCGGCGTCCGACAACGGAACGCGAACGCCGTCTATGTAAGGGGTTTTGACAACGGTGTCTGTAAGCCAGCGCCAATACTCGACGTCATCGACAAATTGCACTCCATCGCCAAACACCTTCGCGCCCGCCCCAGCTGTGCCGATCGTATCGAAGAACTCTCTTAGGTCCGCACCTTCCCATTCTCGCTCATCCGGCATTGTAATTCCCTCCGTAAACGTTCCGTATACCTGTCCCCGATGGCCTAGGTTTCGCGGACCATCGGACCTCAATCTAAGTTCCTCCCGCTCGATACCTTCGAGTGTGTAAATTTCTTTTACGGAGGATGGCCGGCACCGTTGCCGAATGCCAACCTCCTACTAGCGCTCCTAACGAAAGGAAACGACTCAAGCGGTCTCGCCCCGACGATAAGGCGTGAGGTTTGTAACAAGAAGTGTAGCGCCGGTTCGCGGTGCGTTCAAGTCTCGATTGGAAAGCGGGAAAGCCCCGCCCCGCCCGGGGCATTCCCACTTTCACTCAATCTTGGAGGCCCGTGGTGCGTTCGATGCCGAGTCGGATCTTCATGACCGACGGGGCATCTACCATCACGGCGAGGGTGGGAGAGTCCTTCCCGCTGAAGAGCTTCTTCGTCACGCAATGACTGTTGAACGCCCGAGTCACGAGAACGGGATCCACGGCCCCTCGCTCCATTCGAGCGATGAGAGTGTCGACCTCATGGGTTGATTCCCTGGGGTCTTTCAGCCACGTGAATTCGGCAAATTCGAAGGCCTCCTGAAGTTGCTGATCGGTGTCGGGACGGGGAGTGCCGCCGACCAGGACCGCCTTCTTGCCGCGGGTGTGTTCGAAGCCGGGCCAATCTGAAGGGAGGATGTCAGTGTGGTCGGACTCTTCCTGGCGCGTCTCCAGATCCCTCAGCGCCTTGATTTGCTTTCGGAGGGCTGTGAACTCCGGGCCGGTCAGGTGCTGAGTGTAGCCCGATGCGAGGCTGACAAGTCGAGGGTGGTTCGGCTGAGTTCCATTCTCCAGGAGCTCCCGGGTTGGATGTGTTTGGAATGGGTCGCGAGCTCTCGGAAGAGTGGGTGGCTGAGTTCGCTTCTGCTTGCCGAGGACGCAGCACTCGAGACCCCTTGGGCGCGCTGGTGGCTGAGAGACGAAATGTTGAGGGATCCCACACGGGCTATGGAGCTGTGGCCGCTGTTTCTGGGAAAGAGGTGAAATTCGCGCGCCTCTCCTTGTATCTGGTGGAAATAGCGTGTATATAATTTTTGTTTACCTGATGGGTTAATCGTTTTGGTTTGTAGCGATGGAGATAGGGTTTTACTCGAAGAAGCTTCGGACGCTCTGTGAGAACGAGCGGGAGATGACGAAGGTGCTCGGACCGAAGTCAGCGAGGAAGCTTCGAGCGCGCCTCGCAGACCTCCGGGCGGCGGCGATGCTTGGAGACGTGATCGTGGGTAGACCACATCCCCTCACGGGGGACCGTCAGGGGCAGTTTGCGGTGAGTCTTCATGGGGCAGATCGACTGGTCTTCGAGCCGACGGACGAGCCAGTACCGACCACCAAGGATGGTGCGATCGAGTGGAAGAGGGTCACGAAGATCCGGATCGTATTCATAGGTGACTACCATGGCTGACAGGACGACATTCGAGCCCGACTGGGTCTCGGCACCGGGGGAGACCGTAGAGGACCTGCTGGAGGAGAAGGGGTGGACGAAGAAGGAGTTTGCCTCTCGGATTGGCCTCACACAGAAGCACGTCGGTGACCTCACGAAGGGTCGTGTCCCGATCACCGCTGATGTCGCCGAGAGGCTTTCGCGTACGTTGGGGTCCTCCCCGGGGTTTTGGTTGACCCGAGATGCGCAGTACCAGGCCGCGCTGCAGGCGCGGCGCGCGATCGAGGAAGCCGAAGAGGACGCTGGGTGGCTGAAGGAATTGCCGGTGCCCTGGATGAAGAAGCGAGGCTGGATCCGGGGTGTGAAAGGGAAGGGCGAGCTCGTTCGGGAGTGCTTGCGGTTCTTTGGGGTTCACAGCGTGGAGGCATGGCGAAAGCAATACGAGAGTCCACTGGTCGCGTTTCGGGCGAGCGATAAGTTCGAGAGAAAGGTCGGCTCTGTCGCGGCGTGGTTGCGTCGGGCCGAGTTGGAAGCCACCGACATGTACTGTGAACCCTACGACAGCAAGGCGTTCAAGGAGGTGTTAGTCGACCTTCGGGCGCTGACCTGTGAGCCCGATCCGGCGGTGTTCATCGCGGCGCTGCAGCGAGAGTGCGCGGCTTGCGGGGTGGCCGTGGTCTTCGTCCCTGAGCCGAAGGGGTGTCCCGCGAATGGAGCGACGCAGTGGTTATCTCGTGACAAGGCGATGTTGGTTTTGAGTCTGCGCTACAAGAGCAACGATCACCTCTGGTTCTCGTTCTTCCACGAGGCGAAGCATATCCTGGACCACAGCAAGAAGATGCTCTTCATCGAGGGGATGGACGGCCTCTCGGAGGAGCTCGAGGAAGAGGCAAACCGGTTCGCGGCGGATCTTTTGATTCCGCCCGAGAAGGCCGAGGAGCTCTACCTGCTGTCGAAAAGGCGTTGCCTGTCCAAGGAGGATGTTAGGGGCTTCGCGTCCGAGATTGGTGTAGCGCCGGGGATTGTCGTGGGACGAATGCAGAACGAAGGGTGGCTGCCGTGGACGCACATGAATGGGTTGAAGGTGCGGTATGAGTGGGCAGACGAGTGACGTGGCTTGGTTGGTGAAGACGGAAGACGCCTGATAGCTACTACGGATGTGTAAGTGCCGAGAGCCGAATATGCGCGATTCGATGATCACGCCTAACCGCTAGTTCAGACTTCAGAGTCGTCACAATTACATCTCGGTGTTAGCGTAAAGATGTTACACCTGTTAAACCTGTTAGAGACCACACACTCTAACACGGTTTCTAGGGAACCGCAAAATGAACGTATTTCGCGAGTAGCCGCTGCCCTCCTGGTCTGCTGTACCAGCATTGATTTTAAACTCACCGCCGCACGATCGCATCACCTTGTCTACCAGCGCCAATCCGAGCCCGCTTCCGTCAGCATCAGTACACTTTCCCCGTCTCCCAGGCCTTACAATTACGGAAACCTCACTTTTATCAATTTCCCTGCTGGTCATTTCCCATCTGATTAAGAAGTCCGAGCCCTGACTCGTAAAAGAGATGTCAATGGTGGACTCCGGCTTCGCATATTTTGTGGCATTGCTTAGTAGGTTGATAATAACAGCATTAAAAAAGTCTGGATCAATGCGGACCTCTCGATAGCAAGCACCCATGTCGTACTTTAACCTACAGTCTTTAAGATCTTGCTCAAAAACCTTAATGTTCATTAAGTGTGTGGGATGTACACTGCACCAGCTTTCGTTGCGTGAATCTACAGACCAATTGGGATCTAGAATTGATGTAGTTAATACGAGCGCGCGCATTTGAAACACTCCCTTCTTGATTTTCAAAAAATAAGTATCGCTAGCAAGGTCGGCACGCCGGCCTTCAAGCACTTCACATGCTCCCAGGATTAAAGAGTTTACGTTGACAACACCGTGAATGATGCCCTGCTTAGAAACCTCGCCAGCCGCGTTCGTCCTAATTACCTTAGCAAGATCTTTCGAGCGCTTCATAAAGGCTTTGATACGTTTCTTCGTTAGACATTGGCTACGCACCTTGTGCTTGGGGACTGCACCAATGACGACCTTTTCGCCACTAGCAGAAAGTGACGAAAATGCAAGCAAGCCCCGTGGATCTTCGACTGTTTCGACGTTGTCTTGATCTTCGATCAACTGCTCGTAAAACTGTGCGTAAGCACCACTCAATGCGTTGTCCTTTACCACGTCACTGGGCCAAGTGAACCTCGTTCCCGGGCAGGCGAACGCTTGATTCTCATACAATGCGACACACGGAAACTCCAACAATCCAACTAATCGTATCATCTCATACCCGGCGATATGGATTTATGGCTCTTTAGCTATCTCTACGGTGCAAGAGCAATTATAACTATCAGTACCTCCACCACGGTTTTTAGGTGACTTGCGCTTCGTAGAGCCGACTTAATTTTTGGGTTCTCTTTCAGTTTATGTTCCGCGTCCGACCTCCTGATAAGTTTCTTTAACTCTCTATCCGTAAGATCTGATCCTTCGATCAATAAGTTAATACATCTTTCGGTGCTGAAGTACTCTTCACCCCATTTGATTATTGTTTTTATGTATTTTTCTAGTGGAGAGTCTTTCTTTATCTCATCGTCAGCCACTTCTCTGATAGCTCTTGAATGTTCAGTCCCTGGTTGATAGTTGAATGCTGAGTAGGCAATGACGACAGGGTGTTTTATTTGGCTTTTTATTATATCTATGAGCCCTGCTCCTTCGTCAGGAGAAATATGGCTAGCGATACCGCTTATGTCGCAAAAAATTAAATGATATTCTTCATTCTCTAACTCGGAAATAGCAATGACATCCCTCTTGTGAAAGACGTTATAGCCCTGCTCTCGAAGAGCTGTAACAATTGGCATGTCGTTATCATCAATAAATAAAATTCTAAGTAATTTGCGTAACTGTTGTCCGTGAAGGTTCCTTGAGATTGGTCTTGTGTGCCTTCCGCAATTAAACATCGTAACGCCTTCCAGTCTAGGTAAGTTGATAGTTGTGGTACGAGAAACCAACGCTATGTAGTCACAACATATCAATTGTAGCCTAGATTTAGATAGGTTTCAATAGCCTATGGCGGAGGCTATGTGACTGTAGTCTTCAGAATCTACGAGCGAAAATTCTGAACAGCGTTTGCGAAAGCAATGTGGCCTGCAAATCGCTTTCTTGTCTTGTCGTCCAACTTGATGTGGGTACTCTCCAGAGAGTACCGCATCCTCCGGACTTTGTTTCGATACTCTCTTGGGAGCCGAGGCGAAGGCCCATTTACCACTAGTCCGTGCACTGACAGGCGGGCAGGTCTAATTGAAAGGTGAGTCTTATCGTCAGCGATCACCCAATCGGTTTCGATCAAGCCTTTGGCTCTTGCGAGCAGTTGACGCGGGGGGCTACCCGCCCCCGAAAATACGATATCATCAGCGTAGCGGGTGTAGTTTACGCCGTAACATTCTGCAAGTTTCCGGAGCTTTGCGTCGAAGGAAGAGAATGCGAGGTTGGATAGGACTGGGCTCGATGGTGCGCCCTGAGGCAATGCTCCAGCGAGTGTGAGTAGGGGCAGCATGGTATCTACCGAAGGCGCTGGAAAGCCGATCTTTTCAAGTGAATCGGCAATGGCGCGGGTTGTCACGGAATGAAAGAAGTCGCGTAGGTCGATTCCGAGTATCCAGTCTGTGCCGCAGTGAACGGCAGCCGCGGTGATGCAAGAACTTCCAGGGACGAAACCGTGAACAGATGCGTCCAATTCAATGGCGCGGGCAACGTGATGGCCGAACCACTTTTGGATTACCTTCAGCGCAACACGAGGCGAGGAGATCATCCTACGCCGGTGTCCCTTCGCGATTGAGAATTCGCGGTAATATCGGCTAGGTCGCTTCCGAATGGAACTTAGGAACCGGGGGGAGTACGAGAATAACACGGAGAGTGTCTCGAGGTTGGACACGGGGGGGAGATTCAGCGTCATTAGACGCGCAAGGACATGCTCCTCCTTTGAATCTTGAAGAACCGTGAAGAACGTCTCGCGGTCCGGGAACTGAACGAGGAGCGGTGGTGCGTTCATCAGCCAAGCTCTGCTTGCGTTAGGTGTAGTCGATACGCGTCGTAGACGCGGATCGACGCACTTCTTTGCATTATCTGACGCCCGGGAAATAGAGCTGGTTCAGCTCTGGGCAGCCATCCACCGCTCCTCAATCCTGATCATAGTCGACATCGTACTGGTCCATCAAGTGTGGGTTAAGCTGCTCACCCCAAAAGAGGGCCCGTTTTACGTCGCTTGACGAAGATCCAAGTTCTTTCGGAATCGCTCTTAGACCCTTCCGTGTTATGTATATGGTTTCGTCTTTAAGGTGCACCAGTTCAGCTTCGAATAATCGGTTGAGCGTGTCGACAATCCAATCGTCTTCCGACTGGTTGGAGAGAACACGCAAGCGTGAAATAGATATCGGTGATTGAATTTTGATTGTTTTGATGAGGCTAATAAGGGAAGGGCGAGTAAGGTCAGTGGAGTGCCAGGAGATGGTTTTTAAGTTTGGTATTTGTCTTGTTAGCGTGGACTTTAGTTTCTTTATTGAGTTTGTGTTGGTCTTCGGCGGTGTCGGGCATGATAGGGTAATGTGTATTCCTGGTCGAGATGAAAACAATATCGAGGCGCGAAGCGGGGAGCTGATCTTAAAATGTGTTCTCGTGAGCTTTGGGATAATGTTCATTTCCAGGTCGATCTGTTTCGGTGACTTAAAGGTTGTCACGCTGAGGGAGATTTCTTCGTTCTCGAGTTTTGTAAACAGTGCTTTCCATTTCGCGTCGGGCCTTGTGGGATGGTATCCTAGCTTTGCAGCGGTGAGTAAAGGTATGGATAGCCTGAAGATTTCTCCATGGGGTTCAACTTTGAATTCGGAGAGGTGGTCTCCAAATTTATCGGCAATGGTCTTTTGGATGTAATAGACTTTATTCGGTTTAGTAGTCATTGCACTGTTCCCATGCGCGTCGAATCTTGTGGCAGTTCTCTAGAAGTGTTTTGGTCTCATGCTTGTATGCGCTTATTTTTGTGGATTTAAGAAAGAAGGAGTTTTGGTGTTTTTTGATAAGAACATCAGGTTCGTAGTCTGCGGTTGTTCGGGCATTTCGTAGCGTGTTTAGAGTTTGGGCAATTGCTTGTGAAAGTTGTAACAAGATATTCTTGTGGGTTTGGAACTCAACCATTAGGATTGTGTTCTTTTTGAGCGCTCTAGATCTTTCCTTGTTTGTGCAAAACCGCTTGAAGTACGACGCGAGTTCTTCTGGCACGTTTGCGTGTGAGAATTTGTCATCTTTCCGTTTTGGGTTACAATGGTTTATTAATTCTCGTACTTCGAGGAAGCAGGCATAGTAGTATCGATTCACTGCGCTTCGAGCGAGCAGGTTTCGATGAGAATCGTCTGTCTCTTTCTTTGCAAGTGCGAGTAATTTGTCGCCAACGAACTTCATCGTGGGTTGCCATCTAATCGATTCAGGATTCTACTAAGGTAGGCGGGTGCTTTCGATGTCGTCGTGGGTGATGGAGAGTTCGCGGGCTTCTTGGTCGAGCATGGATTCGAGGAATTCGGGGAATGGTTGGCCGAAGTCGGGGTCGGGTTGGGGGTGCCATTGGTGGAGCCATGGTAGCAGATCGAGGAGGCCGGCGAGTAGGGGGGTGAGGCGTTCGGGGGGCCAGCCGTGGGTGGATTTGGCTTCGTAGTAGAAGGTGGCGAGGGCGCGGGCGCGTTGGAGGTGGTTGAGGCCCGCCCAGGTGATGCGGGGGCTGCCTTCGGGATCTTCGGCGCCGGGGTAGAGGGTGAAGCGTTCGCGGGGGACGTCGAGTTTGCCGCGGTGGGTGTAGATGGTGCCGGATTGGAAGTCCGATTTGCGGTAGTTGGGGGGCTTGGGGATGGGGCGGTTTTGGGTCTTGGGTGTTGGGTTCGGGGTTCCGGGCTGGTTCGCTTCGTCTTCACGGGACTGCGTCGCCTGGTCCTCCTGGCGTTGGAGGTGCCAGACGTTCTCCCATTCCTTGCGGCGGCGGATGCCGGAGGG
>PXEI01000153.1 GCA_003564775.1 Spirochaetaceae bacterium | reverse complement strand
CCTTTAATGAAGATAACCCAATGAACACGGTCGGAGGTATTCAAGTCTTCGCGGCGCTACGCTCAATTGGTACTGTCCTAAAGACTACGCCAGATTTCGAAGCTCTGTACGAAGACGCTTTCTACGAGCATGTCGACTACTATGTCACCTGTCGTCTCACAGCTCCGGAAATTGAAGAAGCGGTAAGCATTTCAGATGTTACCTTGGGTATCGAGGTGACCGAGGTCATTCCAGGAGATGCTTCCGTACCAGCTGCCCAAACCACAGCAGCTGCCCAAACTCCGGAGTCCCAAAGGTCAGCTACGCAATCGATAGAAACCCCGTTACAGAGCCCTGCTACCCCGGCAGAACAGGCTCCCGTTGCCGCCCAATTGACAGAGAACGATGAGCCAGATCAGGAAGAGGTTGCCGCAGCAGTTTCGGGTATACGTGAAGAAGCACGCCGAACTTCACATGGCTCTGTACTGAGAGTAGACAGTCGGCGCATAGACAACTTACTGAACCTGGTGAGTGAAACTGTTATTACAAAGGCTACCTTCAATCAGCTCAGCAATAAGTTCACCGAGACGCTCGTAGAGTTTCAAGGGTATCAGTCCACCCTGCGAGATCAACTCAAAGAGCTGTTTGACTCAATGCCGGACTACTTGGAAAGGGCAGCAAGCGGCGCATCCATTAAAGACCTCCGACGCGAAATCTCTACCCGTTATGATGATATTTACTCCACCTTTGATCCCTTTCAGAGTAGCTATAAGGGAACTATAGCGAAGTACCGCAACACCGCGCAGAACCTTGGCCGAATTACCGGGGAACTCCAGGAAGGAGTAATGCGGATTCGAATGGTTCCCATCTCTCAGATCTTCTCTCGGTTTCCTCGCCTCATACGGGATCTTTCTAAATCGCTCAAGAAGAACATCGATCTCAAAATTGAAGGTGAGGATACGGAGCTTGACAAGTCAGTAATCGAAGACCTCTTGGATCCTCTGCTGCACTGCGTTCGAAACTCATTGGACCACGGAATTGAGACACCTGAACAACGGCGTGAAGCCGGTAAGAGTGACGCCGGGTCTTTGACCCTCAAAGCTGGTAACGAAGGCAACATGATTCTCATTGAGATCATCGACGACGGAAAAGGTATCGATGTCGACGCCGTGAAAGCAAAAGCTGTCGACCGCGGCTTGGTTCATCCCAGCAAGACTCTTACGGATATTGAAGCGTTTAATCTTATATTCCACCCAGGCTTCTCTACAGCGGCAAAGATCACCAACGTTTCCGGACGAGGGGTGGGACTTGACGTCGTAAAGCGACAGATTGACAAGCTAAACGGTGAGGTGTCGGTTTGGAGTGAACGGGGGGTGGGCACTCGTTTCACTATCAAAATCCCATTAACCCTTGCTATCATTCAAGGGCTCCTTGTTCGAGTCGGCAAAGAGATCTACGTCATTCCCATTACCTCGGTTATTGAAAGTCATCGGATTAAGCCGTCCGAGATCAAGATGCTGGACAACTATGAAGTTTTTAACGTCCGTGACGATGTAATATCTCTGTTGCGGCTTAATCAACTTTTCAAGATTCCAACTGAAGAACAACGTGAGCACTACTTTGTGGTGATCGTCGGCAGCGGTGACAAGAAGATGGGCTTGATCGTCGACTCTCTGATCGGAGAGGAAGACGTGGTTATAAAGCCATTACGAGACCACTTCACGAACTCGCCAGGGATCGCAGGAGCCAATATTACGGGAGATGGAACGGTCTCGCTCATCATAGATGTGAGCCAACTACTAGAACTAGGCTTCAGGAATGAGTTGGAGCAACGCAAACGTCGCGAAACCCAAATACGATAATCCGGAATACGGAGCGAGGTCTATGAAAAATACTTCCGAACCGGTTGCTCACACCCAGAGTGATGAGCAGTCCCAAGGAGCCAGACAGCGACTTGGCGGCCTGCATCAACACCAGATTCAGGAACAAGACGATATCGAAACCGTCGACTATAAAATGGTCACTTTCTCACTTGGTGGAAAAGACTACGGCATCAATATTCTTAAAGTAAAGGAGATCGCCAAGTTTACCACCTTTACGTATGTGCCTAATGCACCTCCATTCGTCTCAGGCGTGTACAACCTTCGTGGCGACATTATTTCCATTATTGATCTGCGTGTCATGTTTAATCTTCCTGCCCAACGCAAAGCCGAGGGTAGCGCCGAAGACGGCCTTATTCTACGTTTAGATGAACTCATGATCGGGGTCGTGGTAGACTCCATCGACAAAGTTGTGGGAATTGTGTCTTCACGCATACAACCACCACACCCGATTTTTGGTGATGTGAACATTAAGTATATAAGTGGCGTCGTAGAAAAGGATGGTCGCCTGTACATAATTCTTGATGTAGACCGCATTTTTGCAAAAGACGAATCAACAGCTGAGAAGCCCGAAAGTCTGCCACCAGCAGGTGCGGCCAATGCTCCCGAGCTCGGCGAAGACGTAGAAGGTATTGAGGCCACCAGTAGGCAGGCTGCCGTCGGGAAAAATGAAGAGCAGCTTGATCTGGACTTTATTCGTGAGAGCCTGGTGACCTTTCGCGGTTTCTATCCCGACGGAATTGCCGATGCCTGGCTTAACCGGCGCTATTCGGAATGGCGCGCAGAGCGTTCCAAGCTTGGCTTGGATGTACAACTCACGGGTGAGGACGACGCCGACGAGTTTCTTCGCACTTTTTACTCACCGTACTCGGGCCGTTTCTGGGGAGAAGACTATGCTGAAGGCGTGAAGGCCCTCCTTGCGCAGGAAATGCCAAAGAATATAAACGTCTGGAATCCTGGTTGTGGCAAGGGGTACGAGACCTACTCACTGGCCACGATACTACGCATGCGTTATCCCGACCATATTCTGAAGATCTGGGCTGGCGATAACGATTTACTGAGTATTTCAACTGCTCCTAACCTTGTGTTTGGAGCAGACGCGGTTCCGACTCTCTATGAGCCATACCTGGTTGAAGCCAAGAATGGGTTCTCTTTCTCGTCCGAAGTAAAGGACGCTATACTGTTTGAGTATCATGACGTGACTCACACAAACGCCGTGCCAAACGTCGACATGATCATGGCCAGGGATCTTCTCAGTTTTCTGCCACCGAAACAGCAAGCTTCAGTATTGAACGAGTTTTCTGACAAGACATCAACGGGAGCACTGCTAATTCTCGGTCAGAATGAATATGTTTCGGAGACGCTTGGATGGCAACACGTCGGCTCGGCCGTTGTCAATGCGTATCGTAGACTGTAAACACCAGGCGTAAATGCCGGAATCTCGGAGGAGTTTTTAACATGCGAGTCGAATATATCAATCCATTTGTAGAATCGGCATACAATGTTCTTCAAGAAGTCTTATCTGTCGAAATTACACGAGGAGAGTTATACCTTAAGTCAACATCAATGCCGGTGTTGGGCGTTGCGGCAATTATTGGACTTGCGGGTGATGTGGAAGGGCGAGTGCTGTTTGACATGTCCAAGGTTACAGCCATTCAAATTGCTTCCGCCATGCTGCAAAGCATGGAGATGGAGCCCATAGAAGAGCTGAACGACATGGGTAAGGCAACCATTACCGAACTTGCAAACATGATTACCGGTCAGGCAGTCACAAAACTTCATAATCTTGGATTTAAGTTTGATCTGACTCCGCCAGCAATATTCACTGGGGATAACATGGAAATTGCCGATACCGGCGTCGAGGCACTCATTGTTCCTATGGAGCTTCCCTTTGGGAAGATAGAGATCAACGTTGCAATTCGTGAGCGCAATTAACGAATTCTGAGGTAGTAGCTAGGTGAAGACAAAGCAGGATTTCCCCAGTATAAATCAACGGAAAGCAGATGGGGTGGGCAGTGACGGGAATGCCTACCGCGTGCTCATTGTCGACGACTCTTTGTTCGTAACAAAGCAGATAGGGCAAATACTCACATCTGAAGGCTTTGAGGTTGTTGGCACCGCGTCAAATGGCCAGGAAGGTGTCGACAGTTACAAAGAGCTGTATCCTAATGTTGATCTTGTGACAATGGACATAACCATGCCAAAAATGGATGGCGTCACCGCGTTGGAAAAAATCATGGAGTTTGATAAGAACGCGCGCGTTATCATGATCAGCGCCTTGGGGAAGCAAGACTTAGTGAAGAAGTCGCTTATGCTGGGTGCACGTAACTACATTGTGAAGCCGTTAGACCGCAAGAAGGTCCTCGAACGGATCATGATGTCGCTCACAAAATAGCTGCCACATAGATTAAAAAAGCCGCTCATACGAGCGGCTTTTTTAATCTATGGGCGGTAATGGATTTGAACCATCGACCCCATGCATGTCAAGCATGTACTCTAACCAACTGAGCTAACCGCCCCAAAAAACAGTTCGAGGCAACACCGAGCACCGGTGCTGAACTCCGCAGATACTACGTTATCGTGCCGGAAAAGTCAACACCGGTGTCCCTGTATGTCCCGTGTCTCTGTTAGCTCGTGTACGCTCCTAAGCCAGCTGAGCTCACAAGCTGTGCGAACTTGTACAACACGCCGCTGTGATAGCCAGTATCGCGTGGTTGCCACGACTCGCGCCGCTTTTCCAGCTCGGCCTCCGGTACGTCGACCTCCAGCAGTTTTTTATGGCTGTTAATGGTAACGATTTCACCTTCACGAATAAGAGCAATAGGGCCGCCAACCTGAGCTTCCGGAGCAACATGCCCCACAACCATGCCGTGGCTACCACCAGAGAAGCGCCCATCCGTGATAAGTGCCACGTCATGCAAGAGGCCCACACCGGCAATTGCCGAGGTAGGTGACAGCATTTCGCGCATCCCGGGGCCACCCTTAGGACCTTCGTACCGAATAACTACAACGTCTCCGGCTTTTACTCCTCCGTTCAGAATTGCATCCAGGGCGCTTTCTTCGTTCTCAAAGATCCGCGCTGGGCCTGAGTGAACAACTTCCGAGAGGCCACACGTCTTGAGTACCGCGCCTTCACGGGCCAAGTTTCCTTTAAGAATGACGATTGGCCCAGTCTTTTTTACGGGATCGTTCAAGGGATAAATGATATCTTGTCCCTCAAGACTCACATTCACACCTTCCAAGTTCTGTGCAAGAGTCTTACCATTAACCGTTGGGCAGTCGCCGTGCAGTAAACCGGCGTCAAGCAGTAGCTTCATGACAACATCCAGACCACCCACACGATAGAGATCTTCCATGACATAGCGTCCTGCCGGTTTCATGTCGCAGATGATCGGCGTTGTGTCGCTGAACGCGTTGAAGTCGTCAATGCTAAGCTCTATTCCTGCCTCGTGAGCCATGCACAGAAGATGCAACACGGCGTTTGTCGAGCCACCAAGCGCCATCACAACCCGGATAGCGTTCTCAAACGATTCACGGCTCAAGAGAGACTTAAGGCTGCGTCCTTCACGTACCAAGCGATCGAGTGCTTCTGCACTGTCAATGAGGATCTGATCACGGTCAGGGTGAATAGCAGGCACGGACGCACTACCCGGGACACTGAGCCCTAAGGCTTCAACGGCCGAAGCCATGGTATTGGCCGTGTACATTCCACCGCACGCACCAGCCCCTGGGCAGGCGGCGCACTCAACCGCATGACGTTCCTGTTCAGTCATTTTTCCGGCGCTATATGCTCCAACCGCCTCAAACGCCGAAACTATATCAACAGGACGCCCCTCGTGATTACCAGCAGCAATAGTTCCGCCATAGACGAACACTCCTGGAATATCCATGCGAATCATGCCCATAACTGTACCAGGAATGGTTTTGTCACACCCCCCGATACCAAGTAAGGCGTCCATAGCGTGCCCTCGAGCATCCAGCTCAATAACATCTGCGATGGTTTCGCGACTAATCAGCGAGGCCTTCATGCCTTCATGCCCCATGGCCATGCCGTCGGTTACCACGAAGGTGTGGAACGTGAGCGGCATGATGTCCAGCTCACGCAAACGCTTGCGTGCAACCGCCGCGAGCTCATCTAGATGGACATTGCACGGCGATACATCACTTCCCGCTGAGGCTATACCCACAATAGGCTTGAGAAAGTCTTTGTCTTTAAAGCCCACACCGCGTAGCATTGCTCGGTTAGCCGTTCTGGAAAGGCCCTCGGTCATTTTGCGGCTGTTGCGATTATAACTCCCACTCATATTTAGCCGGCCCTCCGGAAACCGTTAAGATAGGGGAGTGATTCCACTGTCTTCTTAACATCTTCAAGGTTGGCGAGCAAAACTGCTGTAGAGTCCCAGCTGCCGTCTACAAGCGACTGCTTGTACGCAGAGGGAATCTCAAAGTGATATCGGTTAGGCCCTGCAACAACAACGCCACCAGCAAGATCAATCTTTACCGTCATACCAGGGTCTTTCTCAACCGCCGTTACAAGCTGCTTGATATCGCTTGCCGGTAGCGTCACCGCCGGAATACCCATGGATGTGCAGTTACCAGCAAAAATCTCTGCGTAGGACTCACCAATGATTCCGCGAATACCGCAACGAGCGAGCGCCTGCGGTGCGTGCTCGCGTGAAGAGCCGCATCCGAAATTACTATTCACAATCATGATTCCAGCGTCAGCGTAGCGCTCATCATCAAAAGGATGTCCCTTCAGATTACCTTGTTCATCATAGCGCACATCATAGAACGCATACTCACCCAGGCCGTCAAAGGTTACACACTTCATGAAGCGCGCCGGAATAATTTGATCGGTATCAATGTCATTGCCATGAATGGGCACCGCTTTGCCCTCAACTGAGCTAACCTTGATGTGTATCTCAGGCATACTAGTACAACTCCTGCTGTTCTTTGTTACTGAATGTGATTGCGCACATCCACGACCTGCCCCGCCACTGCTGCTGCAGCCACCATGACCGGACTCATGAGCAGAGTTCTCCCGGTGGGCGAACCTTGCCTCCCAACGAAGTTTCGGTTGGATGAACTGGCACAGATCTGGCGCCACATCAGCTTATCCGGATTCATTGCCAGGCACATGGAACAACCCGCTCCGCGCCAGCCAAAACCCGCCGCAGTGAATATTTCCGGTAGGCCTTCTGCCTCGGCCTGGCGTGCAACCTGCTTTGAGCCGGGTACCACGAAAGCCTTAACGCTTGGACTTACTTTCTTGCCCTTGAGAAACTCGGCAGCTTCACGCAGATCACTGATTCTCCCGTTGGTACATGAACCGAGGAAGGCAATATCTATCGCCTGACCTTGCATCTCCTGTCCTTCGGTGAATCCCATGTGCGCATAGGCCTTGTCGGCAATTTCCTTGTGTTCGTCGGGGAGCTCTGCCACGCGTGGAAGTCGACCGCTCACTCCAACGGCCTGGCCAGGAGTGATACCCCAGGTAACCATTGGCTCCAGTGTGTTGGCGTCAAGTTCAAACACATCGTCATACTCGGCATCCGGCCCGCTGGCGATACTGCGCCAGAACTCGGCGGCTCGCTCAAACTCTTCTCCAGCAGGAGCATAAGGGCGTCCTTTAATGTACTCAATTGTGGTCTCGTCCGGACTGACGTAGCCAACCCGGGCGCCACCCTCGATACTCATGTTGCAGATTGTCATCCGTTCTTCCATGCTCAATCCACGAATGGTCTCACCAGCGTACTCGTAGGCATATCCAATTCCACCGTTAACCCCGAGCTCCGCGATGATCTTCAGGATGATGTCCTTAGCGTACACGCCCTTTTTCAGGGTGCCGGTCACGTTTATCTTGCGAACTCGTGGTCGGCTGATTGCCAAACACTGGGTTGCAAGTACGTCGCGGATTTGCGAGGTGCCGATGCCGAAACCAATTGCACCAAAGGCTCCATGTGTCGAGGTATGCGAATCTCCGCACGCTATGGTTAGCCCCGGCTGAGTCAGGCCCAGTTCAGGACCAATTATGTGCACAATGCCCTGCCGGTCTGTGTTAAGCCCAAAGAACTCTATGCCATGTTTCTTGGTGTTGTTCTCTATGGCTTGCATCATTTCCTCTGCAAGCTTGTCTTGAAACGGCCTCTCCTGATTGGCGGTGGGCACTATGTGATCAACCGTGGCAAAGGTACGTTCAGGATGAAGTACCTTTAGCCCACGTTCCTCAATCATTTGAAATGCTTGTGGAGAGGTGACCTCATGAATCATGTGAAGCCCAATAAACAGCTGATCCTGACCGGATTCAAGTGTACGGACCTTGTGCAAATCCCAAACGGTGTCGAATAAATTGCGTCCCATTCTGTACTATTTCCTCCGAAAAAAAACTTATGCGGTGGTCTCGTCGCCCCGCGCCATGAGCACTTTGCCGGTGCGAATCATTTCCTGCACGCCGTAGCGCTCAAACACACGGTTTGCGCTGTCTAAGCGTTCAGAATCCCCGGTAATCTGAAGTATCAACGAATTCTCGCTGACATCCAAGGGCTCGCACTCCAAAGCGTGTGCAATTTGTAGCACATCTTTTCGTGCTTCTGGGTCGCATTGAATCTTAATCAGTGCAAGCTCGCGCTGTAACACGTTATCGTCGGTGCGGTCGGTTGCGTGCACTACATCAACCAGTTTGTTAAGCTGTTTGAGAATTTGATCAAGTACCTTTTTGTCCCCGGTAGCCACGATGTTCATCATAGAGTAGTTGCGATCGGTAGTCTCCGACACGACTAAGCTGTCGATATTGTAACCGCGGCGGGCAAACACAAGGGCGATGCGAATAAGCACGCCTGGCTTGTTGGAAACAAAGAGGCTGATTGTGTGCTTCTTCTCGGTGTGACGACGTGCAGGCTCGTTGGCAAAGGCCACCACCGCGTGATTACCGTTCGTTCCGTTGCTTCCGTTCGATTTCATTTTAGGTGCTCCCTACCGGTTTTTCGAGCTTCGTTGCTGAAGGCTCAAGAATCATATCCGACAGGGCTGCACCAGCCGGAATCATGGGAAATACATTATCTGTTTTTTCCACTTCTACATCAATAATACAAGGCCCGTCGTTGTAGGCAAGGGCAGCGGCAGTAATGCGCCGAACATCGGCGCTGCGACGCACCCGAAATCCTTTACAGCCATAGGCCTCGGCAAGCTTGACGAAGTCTGGATTTCCCTCTAGATCAACGCCTGAGAGCCGATTATCATAAAACAAACTCTGCCACTGTCGTACCATCCCAAGATAGCGGTTGTTGATGATCACAATTTTAATCGGCAACTTGTGGATGAATGCTGTCGATAGTTCAGCTTGTGTCATTTGAAAACCACCATCACCGACGATCGCAATAACGGTGGCGTCTCTATGGGCAAATTGAACTCCTATAGCGTGCGGTAGGCCAACGCCCATGGTGCCAGCACCGCCTGAGGACAACCAACGAAATCGTTGATCGGTAAGGTAGTACTGGGCCGCCCACATCTGATGCTGTCCTACATCGGTTGTTACATAGGCTTTGCCTTCACTCTGCTTATAGAACTCATCAATAACATGTTGCGCTTTGAGCTTTCCAGATTTGGGGTACTTCAGGGGATACTGCTTTTTCCAGCGTTGCACCTGATCAAGCCATTCCCTTGTATCACCCTTCTGAGCAATGGCTGCAAGCTCTTCTACCACGTGCCGCGCATCACCTTGTATAACGCAGTCCATGTTGAGCACTTTGTTAAACTCAGCAGCGTCGATATCGATATGTATTTTCTTGGCGTCCACACAGAACTTATCGGGATTTCCAATAATGCGGTCGTCCCAGCGTGAACCAATAGACATAATACAATCACAATCAGCGACGGTTTTGTTAGCGTACGCGGTTCCATGCATGCCGAGCATACCTACACTCAAAGGATGGGTTTCGGGAAATCCCCCTTTGCCGAGGAGGGTACTGGTAACTGGAATCTGCATCTTCTCAGCAAGATACATGACTGCTTTTTCAGCTCCGGATATCATGGAACCATGGCCAACAAGCAGGACTGGTTTCTTGGCCTTGTTAAGTAAGTCTGCGGCATGCTCTATTGCAGTTCTGTCGCCCTCTACGGGTACGCGGTAACCAGGAAGATGGAATTCTTCGTTGTAGTTAGGTTCCACCAAAGCGCTCGTTACATCCTTAGGAAGATCAATCAGTACCGGGCCGGGACGGCCGGATTCCGCAAGATAGAAGGCTTCGCGAACTATGCGGGCCAGGTCATTCGGGTCTTTGACAAGATACGAATGCTTTACGACCGGGAATGAGATTCCGGATACATCAGCTTCCTGGAATGCATCAAGCCCAAGGTTCCAGGTAGTCTGTTGCCCACACAACACCACCAGCGGAACTGAGTCCATCTGTGCAGTGAGTAGTCCGGTTATGGTATTGGTTGCTCCAGGACCGGATGTAACAAGTACAACCCCCGCCTTCCCGGTGGCGCGGGCGAATCCGTCGGCCATATGAATGGCCCCTTGTTCATGTCGAGTTAAGACAAACTCTATCGGTGAGTCAACAAGAGCGTCAAAGATCGGAATGGCCGCGCCGCCGGGCAGGCCAAAGATATACTCAACCCCCTGCTGCTGAACCAGATCAACAACTACTTCAGCGCCGGTTTTCTTGGTAGAGTTCATAGCATCTCCTTATCTGGAACCATGGTTCCCTGTTGCGATGTTCGGTAACAGTAGTGAATATATTTTTGTTGGTCAAGCACACTGAGCCAGAATTGTCCGCTATTTTGTAAAAAGTTTTGGGCAATCAGTCGAATACTCGTTAACTTTCTTGTATTCGTGTTACCCTACACCGTGTTGCCGCGAATCGTCACTGGAACTTTGCAAATCTTTCGTGAATATCCGGTGCATAGTGCCGTTTTAGCCGGGTTCGTGTTTGTTATGTTCGTGAAAATCAAATACTTTTCGGGATGGCGTAAAAAAAAGGCTGGCGAATTGCCAGCCTTTTGCGCGAAATGGTGTCTGTGATTCATTCAGCTAAAGGTAAACCGCCACCAAATATCATTTCCATCTCTTCTTCTGTCGCTTCATGCACAGAAACTACATCCACGTCAAAGAATAGGTTCTGCCCAGCCAAGGGATGATTGAAGTCAAGAAGCACGGTCTCTTCATGAACCTCCAGAACTGTCACCGG
>PXEI01000003.1 GCA_003564775.1 Spirochaetaceae bacterium | reverse complement strand
ATGGCCTTGAGCTGTAATCCCCAACTGCTGATAGCAGATGAACCGACTACCGCGCTGGACGTAACCATTCAAGCGCAAATACTGGAGCTGATGAAAAACCTGCAAAATGAGATTGGCATGGCAATTCTCTTTATCACCCATGATTTGGGTGTGGTGGCCGAAGTGGCGGACCGGGTGGTAGTCATGTACGCAGGAAGGGCAGTTGAGGTGGCGGACGTTGAGACGATATATGAAGCACCTAAAATGCCCTACACCCTGGGGCTATTGCACTCGATACCCAGGGTGGATCTGGCGGCAGTGAGCCAGAAGCGGTTACTACCAATACCGGGGAATGTCCCGAACCCCCTTTATTTGAAGCCCGGATGCGCGTTTTATCCGCGGTGTACGTTTCGTGATGAAGGTTGCACAAAAGCGGTGCCTCCGCTGACGGATGTCGGTAACGGTCATCTGGTGCGCTGCTTCAAATGGAATACTATTCACTACAATAAGGTGGCATTATGAGTGGAACTTCAACGACGGCGGAGAAGCATGAAACCGATACAGAAAATGCTTCATATTTATTGGAAGTAAAGAACTTAAGAAAATATTTTCCTATTCACGGCGGGGTATTGTCCCGTGTCATAGGCAACGTAAAAGCCGTCCAGGACATATCGTTTGGCGTTAAACGGGGAGAAGTGGTCGGTGTGGTTGGAGAATCTGGTTCTGGAAAGACCACGGCCGGCAGAACGCTGTTAAAGCTGTTGGAACCGACGGCCGGAGAGATCTGGTTTGACGGTGTCGATATTACAAAATATTCTCGGCACCAGATGTTAACGTATCGCCGGAGAATGCAGACAGTGTTTCAAGACCCGAGTTCTTCATTGAACCCCCGGATGCGGATAGAAGACATAGTAGGAGAAGCGCTGACCATTCATAAATTGGCCCACGGAGAAGAGAAGAAAGAGAAAGTGGCCACGTTATTAAAGCGGGTTGGGTTGTCGACGTCTCATATGCGCCGGTTTGTGCACGAGTTTTCCGGAGGCCAGAGGCAGCGGATAGGGATTGCCCGGGCCCTGGCGGTAGACCCCGACTTTATTGTTGCTGACGAACCGGTTTCGGCGTTGGATGTATCCATCCAGGCCCAGGTAGTAAACCTGCTGCAGGACTTAAAAGATGAGTTCGGGCTGACCTTGTTGTTTATAGCCCATGATCTATCGGTAGTTGAGTATGTGTCCGACCGGGTGATTGTGATGTACCTGGGTAAGATAATGGAGATAGCACCGGCAAGAGAACTTTACTTGAACCCGTTCCATCCGTATACCGAGGCGCTGCTCTCGGCAGTGCCCATACCCGACCCGAAGAAGAAACGCGAGCGCCTGATTGTAAAAGGCGACATACCGTCTCCCATAAACCCTCCGTCGGGGTGTGTGTTTAGAACACGATGTCAGATAGCCGTGCCGGAGTGTGCGAAAACGGTTCCCACGCTGGAGGAAGTTTCTCCTGGACACTTTAAGGCGTGCCTGAGGCGCTAAGCGGATGTATCCTTCACCAGCAGGCAGGAATAGGAGTGTCGCCACACGCCTGACGACCTCTCCATGTCTATTCCTTTTCAGCCTGCTATGTCTTCGCCGAAAGTACGCGGGGTATGAGCTGCTCAAGAATGTCTGCAGCCTGTTCAAGCTCGAATGCACTGACAAACTCATTTTCAGCATGGGCTTGCTCATAGGAGCCTGCACCAAATACGACAGTGGTTACGTGGCTCAACTGTGGGAAGAACTTTGCGTCACTTCCTGGCAAGTATCCAACCGGTTCTTCGCTTAACCCTGCCACTTCTGCAATAACTTTTGCCGTTGTCTCGGTAAACACATTTCGCTTATTCTCCTCGAACGCTGGCATTGCATAGGTCTCCGGGAACTCCCACGTTACATTGGTATCTTGAAGAGCAGAGGATACTACATTGGTAAGTTCTGCGCTAATTGCCTCGGTAGTCTCTCCCGGAACTCTCCTACGATCGATCCACGCTTCGCAGTAGTCAGCGATCAGGTTCGCTGCCTGTCCACCCTTTACGATATTCACGCTACACGTAGGAGTTCCCACGAGAGGATGCGGTCGTTTGCTTAGTTCAGCATGATATTTCTCGAGTGCGACGCCGGCTCGAAACATGGCGTGCACTGCGTTAACGCCGCGATCCGGATTGGTTGCGTGAACGCTTCTGCCGTGAATAGCGAGGCGCGTCCGGTAGGTGCCTTTATGGGCGAGCGCCATGCGGTTGTGTGTCTGCTCGCCTATAATGGCGAAGTCGAGTTTGTCGAAGTACTGCTGCTCGAGCATATAGCCGGTACCGAACTCGCCTGCTGCCTCTTCATCTGCAGCGCCAACAACCATAAGTCTGCCAGCGGACAAGGTCTTTGCATCGGCCACACGACAAGCGGCTACAATCATTGCCGCCATTTGACCCTTGTCGTCACAGGCACCAAGTCCAACAAGCTTATCGTCATTTCGACTCATGGTGAACGGATCTCCGTGCCACGCTTGCCCCGCTCCCACCGGCACTGTATCAATGTGCGCGTGCAGCATAATTGTTGGACCGGGGATCCCGGAGTCGAGGGTTGCAACGACGCTTGTCTTTTCAGGTGCTTCAGGCGCTGCTACCAGTTCGGTTTTGAATCCAAATGGTTCCATGAAATCAGCTATGTATTGTGCAACTGAAACAGAATCACCGGGGGGTGTAGGCGAAGGGCGAGCAATGAGCTCGGAAAGTACTTCTGAGGCTGCGGTTTTGTTGTGAATTTGCAATGTGGAGCCCTCCTTAGCGGCGAACATAGTACTCCGTTAATTGACGCTATCTTTTAAGAACGGATATAATTATTCAGAGTTTGTAAAAATTTGCAACTGTTAACCAATGTGCCAAAACGTTTGTACATGACTGGGGACACTATACTCAAAGGAGCGGGCGACATGGATCGAGACTATATCGGATATGGGGCGAATCCTCCAAAATTCTCCTGGCCGGAAGGTGCGCGTCTAGCTGTTAGTCTCGTCGTCAACTATGAGGAAGGGTCGGAGTACACCCTTACGAGCGGCGACGACCGTCAGGAGACGCTCGGGGAGTGGGGAACCAAGGAGTTCCCTCCTGGTGTACGAAATCTTGCAAACGAGTCAATGTTCGAGTACGGAAGCAGGGTTGGCTTCTGGCGGCTCATGGACATGTTCAGCAAATACGAAGTACCCGCCACATTCGGCTGCTGTGCCGTCGCACTGGAAAAAAATCCGGAGGCTGCCAAGGCCATTGTGTCCGCAGGCCACGAGGTTTGTTCACACGGCTACAGGTGGGAAGAGCACTTCCTCATGAGTGAGGAGCAGGAGCGTGAACGAATCCGCCTTGCTGTGGAATCGCTTCAGAAAACAACCGGCGAGAGACCCTTGGGTTGGTATTGCCGTACAGCTCCGAGCACGAACACTCGAAGACTCCTCGTTGAAGAGGGTGGTTTCGTTTATGACTCCGACGCTTACGATGACGATATACCCTACATTCAAAAGGTCAATGGTTCTCCTCACGTTGTAGTGCCGTACACCGGCGACGTAAATGATACCCACTACTGGCACTCGCCTGGATATGAGACAGGTTTCTTTCAATACCTGAAAGACTCGTTCGACTATCTCTATGAGGAGAGCCATCGCGTACCGCGAATGCTCTCTGTCGGTATCCACATGCGCATTGCGGGACGTCCGGGGCGCGCAAAGGCACTCGCAGATTTTCTCGAATACGCAACAACAAAGAGACAAGTATGGTTCGCTCGGCGAATCGACATCGCCCGTCACTTCCTGGAAGTGAACACACAATAGACAAGGAAATCACATGAAGCTGAATGGGAAAGTAGAAATAGTAACAGGATCATCGTCGGGAATCGGCAAAGCAATTGCCTTGGAGTATGCGAAAGAAGGCGCCAAGGTGGTACTTGCTGATGTGACCTCAGAACCTCGGGAAGGCGGAGCGAAAACAGAGGACGCTATTGCAGAGATTGGGGGCACCGCAGTTTCAATTCCCACCGACGTTTCTGAGTGGAGCGATGTAGATGCGCTTGTCTCGAAGACAGTGGAGATGTTCGGACGCCTCGATATTATTGTGAACAACGCGGCAATTTGCCCGGATCTGTCACTGCTTGAGACATCCCAGGAGGTGTGGGACAAGACCATGGCGGTTAATCTGCGTGGAGTATTCTTCGGGTGCAAACGAGCGGTGCAACAGATGCTTACTCAGGATGTGGTCAACGAAGCTCGTGGGCGAATAGTGATCATATCGTCCCAACACGGTATGCTCTGCGCCCCGAACAACATTGCCTACGGCGTCAGCAAGAGTGGTACCGTCTATATGACTCGTCAGATCGCTGCCGACTACGCCAAAGACTACATTATTTGTAACGCGGTTGCACCCGGTAAAATTATGACCGGAAAGTCAGGCGCAGCAGCAGATGAAGGAACACTCGATACCGCTAAAGCCCGTACGCCCATGCCGCGACTTGGTGTCCCGGTGGATGTTGCTCGAGCAGCAGTTTACCTCGGAAGTGACGACTCAACCTACATGACCGGTGTCAATCTGATGGTCGATGGTGGGTGGATGGCCAGCTAGCCCTGGCCAGCTAGTTTAGCGGATGCCGCGTGCGAAACACGCGGCCGGAAGGCGCAGTTTCCATAACACGGACTCTCGGTGCGGATTGGTATCAGCGTTGAACGCTTCAGCACACTGATTGTAGCGCCCAGCCCCTCTTCCCAAACGTGTTTCGCCTCGATAGTCGTTCCGGGCTTGTGCCCCAAGATGGGTTTTCTTATTTTTGAACTCGGACAGCCTACAGAAAAGCAGATTCAAAACAAATAGGTTTTACGGAAGGAGACGTTTCTATAATGGATGACATAAGAAAAATTGTAGACAGCTACAGAGATGACATAATTCAGCAGACTGTGGAATTGATAAAATGTGAAAGCGTTGAAGCAGAAGCAAAACCGGGTATGCCATTCGGCGAAGGCATCAACCACGCACTTACCTACACCTTAGATTTGGCTGAGTCACTTGGTTTCACCACCTGCAACGATGACGGATATGCCGGTCATGCCGACCTCGGCGACAGTGATGATATGGTAGGTGTCTTAGTGCACGTTGATGTGGTGCCGGAAGGTAGCGGCTGGGAATTTCCGGCCTTCGGAGGTGTGATTCAAGAGGGGCGTATTTATGGACGGGGTTCAACGGACATGAAGGGCCCGGCTATAGCTTCCATATATGCCATGAAAGCGCTCAAAGAGCTGGGTGCTCCGTTAAAGAAAAAGATCAGGCTTATTGTTGGAACCCATGAAGAGTCGACGTCCGGCTGGGTAGACCTGAAGCACTATTTCAGTAATTTCCCTAAGCCCGATATCGGGTTTAGTCCGGATGCGGATTTTCCGGTTATATACGGTGAGAAAGGATTACTCAATTATTCGTTCCATTATACCTTGGAGGCCGATTCCGCGCCTGTACAGTTTACCGCCTTACGGGGGGGGAATGCTCCCAATATGGTGCCTGATCTTTGTGAAGCTGAATTGACGGTGCAGGATGGATATGGTGAGGAGCTGGAACGCCATGTAGCCAAGTATCAAAAAGAGACTGGGTACCCCGTTTCCATGGAGAGAGTAGACTCTGCGCGGGTGATTATCAGAGGGGAAGGGGTCTCGGTCCACGCCAGTATTCCAGAAACTGGTAAGAACGCGATCTCATTTGTGTTTGACTATCTCTCCCAGTGTCCCGGCCTAAACGTTTCTGCAGCCGAATTGGCCCGTCACTATTGTGATAAAATTGGGTTTGAGGTGAACGGAGAATCCGTTGGCTGTGCTCTGGAGGATGATATTTCCGGGAAACTCACGTTTAACGTAGGAGTTGCCGCGGGAGATCATGAGAACGTCAAACTGACAGTCAACCTACGGTATCCGATAAAGAGTGAAGGCGGTGCGGTAATCGAGAGCATTAAAAAAGCCTTTGCAGGTACGGGTATTGAATTTAGACTCATTGATGATTCTCCTCCGCTATTTGTTCCTAAAGAAGATGAGCTGGTACAAAAGCTGATGCGGGCCTACAGAACTGAGACCGGAGATACTGCCAGCCCACCAATAACAGTCGGTGGAGGTACCTACGCCAGGGCCCTGCCCAAGGGAGTCGCCTTTGGTGCAAAATTCCCCGGCAAAGAATACATGGCTCACCAGAAAAATGAGTATATAGAGATTGAGGAACTCATGTGCGCAGCGAGAATTTATGCATTAGCCCTCTATGAACTTGCTTGTTGTTAACCTGGTGTTTTAACGGCTCGGTTACACTATTTGATAAACCCGGTTTCATGGTATCGGTAACGGGTCGTTCCCAGCACACCGTACTCCCCGCACCAGGGGGCGCAGCGATACCCCGCAGAGGCCGCGGCCAGCGGCCTTGAGGAGTACAAGCGGAGCACCCGGCCCCGGCAGCCGCCAGGCGGGCCGGGGGGTGCCCAAACTCTCCCTCCTGACATACCAGAAGGTACAGTATGCGTGGTCAGTAACGCTTGTAGAGCTGCGAACTCGGATGTACACTTCAGTACAGAGGGATGTGCAGATGAAGACCGTTACGTTCACTGAGTTCCGTAAGAACGCCTCTGAGCTGTTTTCCGATGTGGAGCATGGTGAGGTGCTTGTTATCGTACGCGCTTCAGTGGAATGCCGGACTCTCTGTCTCCTCGGATGAGCGGCAGTTGAGCGCAGCCCGGCAGGCCAACCTGCGAACGAGGAAAACATGATGTGGAAGTTTGTCATTCTCTCATATGTACTATTCTGGTTCATGGTTATGGCGCTGGGTGGTTCGGCCGCCATGATCTTCAATGCACCGCCTGTAGTGCAACGGGCCGTTGAAGCGTTGTGCGCCTGGGCCCCCACCTTTGCGTTACTCATCTTGTTCAAGAAACTACGACCCGAAACACGCCTCAAGGACTTTGTCAAAAGTGTGTTCAGTCAAAGGATCAGGCTCGACCTTATGCTTGTCAGTGGCGTTGCGGTTGTCCTGAGCTCAACAGTTCCGCTTCTGATACTGTCACTATCGGGAGGCCAGTCCTTCACTTCATTTTTCAGTTTGAAAGGGTATTCATTGCCCGCAACTTTGCTCTTGGCCCTGTTTGCTGGTCCCTTGGGAGAAGAACTCGGCTGGAGAGGCTATCTGCGCGTTGAACTGGACAAAAAGTACAGCTTTATTAAGGCTTCCATAGTAGCTGGCGTCATCTGGGCCTTTTGGCATGCTATTCTGTGGTTTGTAGATGTTGCTTTTCTGGGTGGATCTATGGGCTGGCCTCTTGTGCTGTATGTCGTCTCGAATGTGGTGGTACTCACTTCGCTGGTAATAATCATGAATGTCGTCATGAAGCGAAGTAATAATTTGGTCTATGCCATTTGGATACATTTTTGCTACAACGTCATTTTCTATCATTTGACGAACATCACTTACGCGTACTTTGGATGGCTTAGCATTGTGTATGCAGTAACGGGAGTTCTGTTTTTGTTGTATCACTATGGGTACTTTGGGGGTGCCCAGGCTCCTTCATAGAGGGAATCTCTTCAGACCCGGAGACGCCGTTGCAGCATGTTTTGATTGTCTTTTACATCCTCTTCTTCGCGACTGGCTTCATGGGAGTCACTGCGCTGACGCTCCTAAAGGTGCGTTTGCGGAGTAGGGTAATGGGGCCCCTTCTGGTCTTTCAGTCGCTCTTCCTGGTGGGCATGGGGCTCATTGTTATTTATTTCTATATTGCTGCTCTCCCAGGGGGAATTTCGGGAACTACCGTCGCGGTTCTTCGCGTTGTGCTGGCGCTTCTGAACTCGGCGGTGTGGGTGACCGGCGGCGTGCTGGTTCACCGAATGGCACCTCCTCGGAAACGGCGGCGGTTCCGGCCAACGGCCATGGAGATTCTTGCGTCGCTTGTCATTCTCTGGACGCTCACCAACGCCGCATTGATTCTGGTGTTTGGGCACGATGCAGCAGGCGGTACGGCGCAGGTTGCGAATGAGCGCTTTGGGCTTGCAGAGGCGTGGGCGCTTGCAGGGCACGTGGTGGTTGGTCTTGCCCTGGTCAAGTTTGGGCTCACGGCGCGCGGCCCCATTAACCCCGACGAACCCGATGCAGTTCGACCCTTGATCCGCGCGTACGGACTGTGGGCGCTGGTTTTTGCGCCCTCCGGGCTCATTGAGTTTGCCGTAGAGAGCGCCGGGTTGCCCTGGCTCCCGACCCTCCCGCTGGACCAGCTGCTCTACCTGTCACTGAACCTTGTTTCCATGAGCGCGGCAGTGCGGCTGTTCAAACCGGGCGAGTCTGGTACCTCGATCTTGGACGCGGTACCGGCCGAACAGAGGCGAATGCTTAACCTGTCTGAGCGTGAGGCCGAGATCGCGGTGCTCATTGCCCGCGGAATGGCCAACAAACAGATTGCCGCCGAGCTTGGAATAGCGCCAGCCACGGTACGCACACATATCTATAACCTGTACCAGAAGGTTGGCGCGCGCAGCCGCGTTGAGCTGCTGAACAAGCTCCGAGGCTGAACTCCGGCGCGCTTCTGCGGCTGAACTTCGGCGCGCTTCTGCCGCGGTTTCCGTCCCACTACGACAAATTCCGTCCCACTACGACAAAGATCGTAGGCCGTTCAGGTCAAAACAGGACCTTTGTTCGATATGAGTTCCACCGCTTTGGCTCTACCCTGAGACCATCACGACAGGTTTTGTGGAGGAACCCATGGTTCGAACGAAAGTATTTTTCCCGGTTGCGCTGATCGCAGCGTGTCTCATGCTCGGGGCCGGGCCCGCGGTAGCGGCTGACCCCGCAGTGGCGGCCGACCCCGCGGTAGCGGCCGACTCGGGGCTTCAGGTCATTCCCCTTGCTCAATATCAGCTGCTCTCGCTTGAGTCGCAGACGCTTCACTCGCCTGGCGTCGGGGTGGTGGTAGTGGGTGAGAATCTCTTACTGGTTGGCTTGTACAGCCAACATCTGTTTACCCAGGATCTGGAGTCCGACTACCCCGACACCTACCACTCAATTGAGATGATAGCCGACGGCGCAATCGCTCGCCACCGCTACCTGGGTGTCTTCAAGAGTGAGTCTGACCGGCCGGTGGTTGGGGGGCTGCGTACCTTCCAGGCGGCTGCGGTCTACGGCTACGAGGTACTGCAACAGCCGCACTTCTCGCTGGTGCTTGGTGGTGGGTTTGCGGTGAGCGACTTTGGGATTGACGGGCCGGGTGGAGATCCGTGGCCGATTCTTCCGGTACCGCTGATTCGCGCCGGATGGGAGTCAAGACTGCTGAACGCCAATCTGGACTTTATCACGGGGCCCAACATAGGGCTCACGCTGGCACCGCAGAGCCGTCTGCGCGCTACCATGGACCTACGGGTTGATAAGCTGCGGGACGAACGCGACCTCATTTTTGAAGGCGCGCTGGTTTACCGCTTCTTTACTCCGGAACACCCGGTAGGAGATCTGGCTGGCGTGGCGGTTGGGATCAAGAGCGACATTATTGAGTTTAACCTTGAGGCGGAGAACGAGTCACTTGAGCTGCACTACTACGCGCTTTTTGGCACCGTCGACCTGACACTGCTGACGCTCACCGGAGGCTATGCGTTTGATTCACGGATGCGGTACCGCGAGCGCGACGCCATGTCCGCGGGCGACGGCTGGTTTATCTCGGTGAGTGCGCTTTATCCCTTGGGAGGAACGGGCAATGATCGGTAACATGACGGCTATACTCTTTCGGATCCTGAGACGGGATGCGGTACGCAACCGGGTTATCATGGTAGTGATTTTTGCGCTGGTGACGATCTCGGCATTTCTGCTGGCAAGCGGCGCGGGACTCATTGTTCAACTCAAGGCCTCACTGGACGCGCTGTTCGAGCAGTCCATGACTCCACATCTGGTGCAGATGCACGCTGGCGACCTCGACCAGAACAGTGTGGAGGCGTGGGCGGCAGGCAACCATCTTGTTGACCAGTACCAGATTGTGGAGATGATCACCGTGGACGGATCACACCTGACTCTGGGCGACTGGGCCTCGACCGAGGACAACGGCGTCATGGACATAAGTTTTGTGGTTCAGAACCCGCAGTTTGACTTTCTCCTTGACCGCAACAATACGCCCATGCACCCAGGGCCGGGGGAAATTGGGGTGCCGCTCTACTACCGCGAGGCACGTGATCTCAAGCTGGGCGACCGGGTGCGTGTTGATACCGGCGGCTATGCGCGCGAGTTCCAGATTGCGGGGTTCGTCCGCGACGCTATGATGAACCCGTCTATTATTCACTCCAAGCGCTTTCTGGTGCACCAGTCAGACTACACGGCACTGCGCGGCCACCTTCCCGATACGGAGTACCTGATTGAGTTCCGCCTTGTCGACGCAAGCCGGACCGGCGAGCTGGCCGCCGCCTACACCGAGGCCGGACTCCCGGATACTGGCCCGTCGGTTGACCATCGCATTTTTCTCGTGTTCAACGCCCTGACCGACGGCATGGTGGCCGCGGTTGTCATTGTACTGAGTCTGTTGCTCATGCTGATTGCGGTGCTGTGTTTGCGCTTCACTATTATTGCCACAATAGAGGAAGACTACCGCGAAATTGGCGTGATGAAGGCAATTGGCATGGGACGACGGGATATCCGGCGGATTTACCTGATCAAGTACATAGCCCTGGGCGGGGCTGCCTCGCTGTGTGGGTATCTGGTCTCTTTGGCAATGAGACCCAGGCTGACCGCCAACATTACGGCGTTTCTGGGGTCGGCTGAGATACCGCTGGTGCTGCGGTCGGTACCCGTGGTGGCAGCCTTGTTGGTGTGTGCCATGGTGGTGGGATCGGCGGTTCTAATCCTGCGGCGAGTGCGCCGCATGAGCGCCGTGGCGGCGTTGCGTGGCGGTGCGGCCGAAGGCAGAGTCGGGCGCGCTGGCGTGCTCCCCCTGCGCGTAGGGAGGCGGGCTGGAGTGAACCTGGTTCTGGGTATACGCGATGTGGCACAGCGCCCGAGGCTCTATGCGCTGGTGGTGGGAATCTTTGCGGTCTGCGCGGCAATCATCCTGGTTCCGTTTCACTTCTATTCCACCATGAATGATCCATCTCTCATTTCCTATAT
>PXEI01000424.1 GCA_003564775.1 Spirochaetaceae bacterium | reverse complement strand
TCACAGATGATATGGCTCTTGCCCACCCTCGTCTGCAGACCAGTGGTGGCCGACTTGTGGTAGAGGACGCCGAGGACGGTTGGTTTCTGCGCGTAGATCATTTGAAGAACTATGGCACCGATCCATCCTTAGAGCGGTTGTGCATTGACCCACCCGAACCACTCATTTACCTGAACATTGACGGCAAACCTGGCTCAACCGCGCTCATTTGGGAACACATAATGGATGCGCCCGGGCAACCCTGCCCTAACCCACGGGTAATCATGCCAAGGCGTTTTGTTCCAGGCATTGTGAATGACCCGGTAGAGGTCGATGTACGAAGTTTTGGCGTGCGTACGCCACCCACAACTCGCGACAAACCCAACTACGGCATCATCGGAATGCTGCACATTCTTCCACCCGCCCTGGCCTGGTTATGGCGTCTGGTTGCACCACGAGGACACTCGAACCCGAGCATTGTTGGTGGTGAGGGACTTGCCAGTGAAGGCGTAGGCAGTTACTGGCCATTCGCAACCGGAAAGAAGGTCCGCCATGCGGATCTCCTGCTGGAACAGATCCGTTCCACGCCCAGGACACGCTACGTGCTCATTCCAAATCAGTACATCGGTGCCTACCAGGTTGGATTCAAGCCGGAGTGGATTGCACGCGAATACATCGCACGCCGAGGCAGTGTCCGTTTTCGTCCAGGCAAACTGATAGACGCTCGGTGTCCACTCCTGGGTTATGCACTGCCTTCCTTGAAGGTCAACGGTCAGCTCATGCCCAAGGGACTGCTTATGGTCCATGAGCAGGTAGAGGTTGGTACCGACGGGTATGACGCAGGGGCAGAAATTCTCACCAGTTTCTTCCGCCAGGAAATTATGAAGTTCTACACCGACGACCTGAGCGCCGACGGGAAGCGAATTATTGATGTTTGTATGAATAACGGCAGTCTTGAGGACTACGAACAGATCTTCGCTGGCTGAGCAGTCAGTTCAGCCGTCGGAGGCATACAAAAGGCCGCATAGGACAAGATCCCGTGCGGCCTTTTCTTTTCTGCATTGACACACCCGTGCCATGTGCCGTTTTACGATTCGGAGACTACTTGTCGTGCCCAACAAGGGTGCGGATGTACTGTAGACGCTCATAGTTTTGTGGGCGGTCACTATGAGACTGGCTCAACTTACCTCGGAACTGCTCAACTGAACTGTAGTTGTGCTTCTCCATCCATGCCTCAAAATCTGCAACCATGGTCTTCAGGTATCCAATCTTGTTCTTGTAGAGTGCCGAACAAACCTGAGCCACCTGAGCTCCAGCAAGCACCACTTTCACTGCTGCGTTTCCGTCGTGGATACCACCGGATGCGGCAAGCTGCAGGTCAGTCTTTCCGTAGAGCAATGAAACCCAGCGCAGAGGTATTGCAAGATCACTTGGTGAACTAATAGGAGACCCCGCACTCAACGCCTGTGCTTCTGTGTCTATGTCCAGTTGATAGAAGCGGTTGAACAGCACCAGACCGTCGGCACCTTTCCATCGGAGTTTTTCCGCCAATGCCGGAATTGAGGTGAAGTAATGTCCAATCTTAACCGCAATGGGGAGCTTAACCTCTTTGCGTACAGCCTCAACTGTATCGAGATAGAACTTGATTATTTTTTCCTCGGAATCATGGTAGTCATGAGGCAGCAATGAGATATTGAGCTCTAATGCGTCGGCTCCCGCCTCTTCCAAGCTCTTCACCTGGTTAACCCACCACTCAGAGCTTACAGCATTGATGCTTGCAATGATCGGTACCGAGGTACTCTTTTTTGCATCACGAATCAGCTTTTTGTAACTGTCCAGGTTAAATGATGTTTGAACCGACCGAATGTAGTCCATTGCCTCGGTGTGGCCACTTGGATTCCGTTCGAGATCCATAATTGTCGCTTCTATTTCTTCCTCGAAAAGAGACTTGAGTTGGACCGCGCCAGCCCCGGCTTCTGCGCAGGCTTGAACGTTCTCAAGGTTCTTGGTAAGGCTTGAACTGGATACAACAATAGGGTTTCGAAGCTCAAGTCCAAGGTAACTGGTGGAAAGATTCGGCATAATACTTCCTTTCGGATGGGATTAAAGTTCACTGAATCGATATGAAGTTATAGTACACACAAAGCCACTCTGCTGTCAATGTTGACTCCTTCGTTCCAGCAGTAGCACCTGCTGATCTGCTAAGATCCTCATACCGTGAGTTGTTGTCATGGGCTGAGAAAATACAGATATTGGGCTAAGGAGCAAACTATGGAAGCTACACAACTGTACGATATCGTCATAGTAGGCTGTGGAGCAGCTGGCTCTTCGGCCCTTGAGTCGGCACGTCAACACGCACCGAAGGCGAGCATACTCTTTGTGGGCGAGGAAGACCGCCCTGCCTACAAACGCACAAGCATTTCTAAGAACTTCGCGGAGGGCTTTGCACCGGACGCCTTTTCACTGCAAGACCAAAGCTGGTATGCAGAGAATCACATTGATACCGCCTTTGGATACCGTGTCTCCGCTGTGGATTCCGATGCCCACACCCTGACCTTTGTCAGCGAGCCGGAGGAAAGGGTATCCAGAACGGTTACCTGGCGCAAACTTATCCTTGCAACCGGTGCACGCCCGGTGTTCCCTCCTCTACCACAAGAAGTGCGTGAAATGAGCCTGCATTCCCATGACATTGACAAGATTGAGGAGCTTCGCGCCTGCGTAACTGCGCTGTCAAGTCCCGAGGTCGCGGTAGTCGGCGACGGCGTTCTCGGGGTGGAGGTTGGAGAGCAGTTGTCTAAGCTTGGCGCCAGCGTTCACATCATTGGCAAGGGGCCGTATCCCCTCAGCCCACAGCTTAATGAGAACGCCGGAACCGAGTTGGCCAGGGTTCTTGTAACGAACGGAGTCAGTATCCATAGGCCAGCGCAGCCACTACGATATGCGCTCAAGGAAGTGACAGGTGGGAACTGCGTCTCTATTTCCTCGGGCGACGGCAGTGAGATATGTTGTGCGAATGCTGTTGTCTTCTGCATGGGCTTGCAGCCGCGAACAGAAGTAGCGGTGCTTGCCGGGCTCGATACCGGTGCGGCGGTTCGGGTTGACCATCAGCTCCGTACCTCTAACCCGGATATCTACGCCTGTGGGGACTGCGCCGAACATCCCGATGGCCGCGTGACGCATCTCTGGCGCGACGCACTCCGGCAAGGTGAAGTTGCTGGCAAAAACGCTGCCACTGCCCTCTCTGCACTAGAGGATCCCGTTGAAGCCGACGAGTCGGACCAGATTGAGTACAGCTACCAACCGTTTCGACTAAAATGTGAGCTTTTTGGCCACTACTTCTTCTCTATTGGCAGGCCAGCACCGGCCGCCATTGGCAACTACAATGTGCGGGAGTACATAGATGGAGACAGGTATGTTTGCGCGTACTTTGGAGCTGAAGACCAGCGACTCCATGGAGTTGTTATGTACAACGACAAAGACCGGAACAAGCTCTATATGCAGGCGGTCATTGATAAGCTCACCGAGGAGGAGTTCACAAAACAGGCCGAACTTTAGGGAGATGTTCACCCCATGGATGTGCGGGCTACCTGGTAACTGACGGCCACTCGGCAACCCTACCCGCCAAATCCTGCAACTCATGATGAAGCACACGGTCGTCCTGTAACGGGGGCACCGAGTGTCGAACCCACAAGCACAGATGCTCAAGTGCGGGTGAAGGTTTCCGGCCCAAACCGCGGTCAAAGCGCAGGCTTGCCGCCTGAGACACAACAATAGCGGCAGCGGCACACAAGAGCTCAAACAAGCTGGCCACCTCGCGCAGCCGTCGAGCCGAGAGCTGCCCCAGCGAAACCACGTCCTGATTCATAGACTCGGTGGGTCGCGACCGCGACGCAATTGGCGTGGTGAGCGAATCGATCTCAGCTGCTAGTGCGCTCACGGTAATGCCAAGAGCCTTGAGACCATGGTTTGGTGCTGCGTGTGCTGCGTTTGGTGCTGCGTGTGCTGCGTTTGGTGCTGCGTGTGCCCCCCCTGAAGCCTCTTGCCCTCGTGGTACCTCTTGCCCCGGCGAGTCGCCCGCAGAACTACCCGGCTGCGGTGCCACAAGGTTTGGCGGCAAACCACTCCGAGCACCGTCGAGCAGCAGAAGGCACTGTTTATCCAGAAGGTCGGCCACCACCGCTGCGGCGTTTCGCAAGGCATCTGCTGCCAGTGCAACATGACTCCCCTGAAAGTGCCCGGTGTTGTGGACCTTGTTCTTTTCTGGATCAAAGAGCGGGTTATCGTTGCTTGAGTTCAGCTCCACGCTTAGCACCCGAGCCGTCTCGGTGAGTGTATCAACAGCTGCGCCTATCAGCTGCGGTGCGCAGCGCAGCGAGTAGACGTCCTGAACGCGATGCTGTGGCGGCGCTTCACTGCTCCCAGGGTAACTCACGAAGCCCGACTCCGCCACTACCACCGTGCCGCCCTCCATAGGCTCACCCGTGGACGCTACATCATGCGCGTCCGCAAGATAGCCATACATCCGCTCAGCCGAGCCTTGCTGACCGGGGTGTGGCTTGAGCCTGTGTGCGTCGGGATCAAAGGCGCGCCGGTCCCCGCCGCTTACCTCAACCGCCCCCGCTGCTATCCGTTCGGCAAGACCAAAACATCGACCCAAACTCTGAACTGCAAGCGCAGCTATGCCGGTCATGACTGCGGTTCCGTTCATAATGGCAAGCCCCTCTTTTTCGCGGAGCTCAAGTGGCTCTATTCCTGCGCCCGCCAATGCCTCGGCCGCGGACATTCGACGCCCCTTCCACCAGGCTTCGCGGTTGCCGCTGACAAGAGCGGCAAGATACGACAAGGGCGTAAGGTCACCAGAAGCCCCCACGGACCCGATCTCGGGGATGACCGGAAGTACGTCTGCCTGAAGCAGTTTTATCAAATGCTCCAGAAGTGCCGGACGCACACCCGAGTAACCGCGTGCAAGCGTGTTGAGTCGAGTGAGCACGACCGCACGGGTTTCCTCAACTGAGAGCGGTTGCCCGCAGCCTACCCCGTGATACACAACAAGTTTGCGCTGCAACTCAACCGCAGCCTGTGGCGCAACCGCGGTCTCACAGTTCTCACCAAACCCACTCGTCACGCCGTAGATCTCGGCACCCTCCGCCAGCAGCCGCTCCAACATGTCTCGGGAGGCGCCTGCCATTTCAAGCGCGGACTCAGCGAGTACGGGTTGCCGTTCTGTGCTCCTGTGAGAGAGTTCCTCCAGCACCGGGAGAGTAAGGTTGTACCCGCTTACTATGACCATGGGCTCGGAATTAGGCTCAGAGCTGGGCTCGGAATTGGGGTCGATGTTGGCATCAGGGTTGTGCGTCGGTTGTGTCATGCGCTGAATATAATGGATTTTACTTGCCTTGGCTTCTCCCGCTTGGATATGTTGAAGACACCGCATTATGTGAACAACACCTAAGGAGTTTTATCATGGGACTAGAAGTAGTTAAGTTTGGCGCCGACGACATAGAGAACACGCTTTCCAAACTTTCGAGCAAAGATGTAGACGGCTTGGCATTTGGTGCTATTGAGCTGGACAAGGACGGGAAAATTCTGTCCTACAACAGCACCGAAGGCGCAATTACCGGCAGGAAGCCGGAAGATGTAATTGGCAAGAACTTCTTCAAGGAGGTTGCACCCTGTACCAACCGCCCGGAGTTTTACGGAAAGTTCAAGGACGGGATAGAGAACGATAACCTCAACACGATGTTCGAGTACGTTTTCGACTACAACATGCAGCCCACAAAGGTGAAGGTGCATATGAAAAAGGCGCTTTCGGGCAATTCCTACTATATCTTTGTGAAACGCCTGTAGTCGCCTCCGATGGTGCTCAGGCCGGATATTCTCGAACGAGTACTGCAGGATCTTGTTGTGGCGGAGACGAATGAGCTCCGCCGCGGCACCGACGCCAGGCAGGTCCGCTCACTGCTCACACCCCAGGACGAGAGTCTTGACTCATTTGAGCTGTACACCGCGGCCGCTGCTGTATCCATTATGTTTCACGTCCACGAAACCGGGCTCGAAGATCTTCTGCTTGCACGGCCTCGCCCGCGGGACTGGGTTGATATCGTTCAGCGTAGTCTTGAGGGATCCGGGAAGCACATCAGCTTTCGAAGTTCCGGGAGTACCGGTGGCAAGACTCTGCACCAACACCAGCTATTGGACCTCATCCAAGAGGTAGAGTATTTTGTCTCAACCTTACGTCGACCGGAACGAGTCATTGCTACGGTACCTTCACATCACATTTATGGGTTTCTTTTCACAGCTCTTTTCCCGTCGCGGATTGACGTACCGGTTATAGACGCACGCGGCCCCTCAACAGTAACCCAACAGTACAACTCGGGCGATCTTCTGGTCAGTTTCCCCTTTGCACTCGAACGCATGCTGCATTTTGGCACGGTGCCTGGAGAGGGCGTCACTATCCTGTGTTCGACCGCACCGTGCCCACCAGAACTTGCTGCGGCTATTCGAGCTACAGGAGCGGAACTGATAGAGATCTACGGTTCATCGGAAACTGCGGGAGTAGGCGTTCGCCGTGAGGACGGCGCACCGTACGCTCTATTACCCTACCTCGCCCGGGCCAATGCTGACAACGCAACCGAGCTGATTCGCCGCGAGGCTCGGTCTACCGAGCAAGGTCGGAATGCGCAGGCTGAGCGGGTTTTACACCTGCCAGATGAGGTTGAGTGGTCGGGAAGTCGCACATTTCGACCACTCGGCCGGCGCGACGGCGCTGTCCAGGTAGGCGGGGTGAATGTCTACCCGGAGAAAGTATGTGAGCTTGTAAAACGGCACCGCTTGGTATCCACTGCGGCAGTCCGTCCATACAAGACCAAAGATGGCATTCGACTCAAGGCGTTTGTTGTCCCACGCACGGCCGAGGGGACTGCGGCCGACACGGCGAACATTGAAACCCAGTTGCGCGAACTGCTGAGCACCGAGCTTGAGTCGGCTGCCCGGCCGGTAGTCTACACCTTCGGTAAGGAGCTGCCGCGCAACGAGCTGGGCAAAATGACCGACTGGCAGGTCTAACTCCCTGCCCACTATCCCTGAAGTCTAGTGCCCCTGCCCGCAGCCCTCCCCTCACGAGGGGACGGTTGCGAACCACGGTTGGGCCTGCTCCACCTGGGCCGCAAAAGACAGCAGCAACTGATCTGCACCCATCGCAGCCATGAACTGTACTCCGACTGGCAAGCCGGAGGCCGAGACCCCAAGTGGCAAGGACGCCGCTGGAGCACCGGTTATGTTTGCGGGCGGGGTGAAGGGCATGTACCGAAAAACCCGTTGAGCCATTGTCTTTACCAGCCCGAAACGCATAAGTACGCCTGTGAGACCAAGCCCGGTTGCTGCCCGAACAACGATATCCTCCAGAGCGGGTGAGTCAAAGCGGCCGATTGCCGCAGGCGGTTCGGCTAAACTGGGTACGCAGATCAGATCATAGCTTTGGTGAAGCTCACCAAAGGCACGCGCCGTAGCGTTCCAGCGTTGGAGGGCTGCTGCATAGACATCGGCCCGCAGGGCCTTGCCCATCTCTACCATGAGGCGTGTGTTGGTCTCCAGCTCACCCGCCCGCAAGCGGCGCCCCTGTACCCTCTCTGCCTCTGCCGCTTCTACTGCGGTGGAAGCAACAACAACCGGGAGGAAGTCATGCTCGTAGAGCGTAGATGTCCACGGGAGCGGGATTTCCTCAACACTGTGGCCAAGCTCGGTTGCAAGCTCCATAGCCCCATGGACAGCTGCGCGACAGTCGGCATGCACATTGGCACCAAACTCAGCCAGTGGGTGCGCGGTGCTAAAGCCTATACGGAGGCCACGCGGTGGGGCCTGTTGCAAGGCGGCGCTGAATGATTCCTTGGCAGTTGGGAAGAAGTCGCCAGCGGCAGGACCGGCGACGAGATCCAGGTACGCGGCAGTGTCCCGCACCGACCGTGAGAGGCAGCCTTCAACAACGCCCCCACCCCAGCCCTCGGTAGCCAGGGGTACCCGGCCACGGCTCGGCTTGAGGCCAAAGAGTCCGCAACACGAGGCCGGAATGCGGATAGAACCGCCACCGTCACTTGCGGTAGCAAGCGGCACCATGCCGGAAGCCACGGCAGCAGCTGAGCCCCCGCTTGAGCCACCGGGAGTATGGTCGGTGTTCCAGGGATTACGAGCGGGGCCATGCAGCTTGGGTTCAGTGTAGGGAGTGAGCCCAAACTCCGGCACATTGGTCTTGCCGAGTATCAGCAGGCCAGCCTCTTGTATGCGGCGAACCGCAGGAGAGTCATGCGTAGACACGAAACCCGAATAGCTGCGAGACCCGCAGCTGAGTGGTGTATTGGATAGATGGAGCGCCAGATCCTTGAGCAAAAATGGAACGCCACTGAGCATGCCGTTGTGCCGCTGTAGCTCTCCTTTCTGCCGCCCAGGCGGGTCGTTGTGCGAGGCCAGCTCGTGGGCCTCGGTGCGGGCCTGCTCATAGCGCTTGGAGACCACCGCTCCCAGACGAGGATTAACCTCCTCGCAGCGGGCAATTGCGTGTTCCAGCAGCTCAATGGGTTTTACATCGCCACTGGCAACCAGCTTAGCCAGGCCGCAACCGTCCTGCGCTCGATACTCCTCAAATGTCATGTCGATGTACTCCTTTGTGGCCCACACAGCACGTGTTCAGTCTACTTACTATCGGGGCATCACTCAAAACTGAACCCGGCTGCTCCCAGAAACACGGTCAAACGGTAATCTTCATAGGAAGGATACTCGGAAAGGTCACGCTTGACCCGCGGCCCAAACTGAACGCCCCCGTTCCAAGGCAACATGGAAAAACGAAACTCGCCGGAAAGCTCAAGCCCGGGGTAAAAGTAGTCGTCCGGCCGGGGCGACTCACCAAAGTCGGCCCATGCGGCAAACTCCACAAAAACGCCGGAACCAAAGGCGGTCACCGCAAAGGGCGGAACGGAGTGATCAAAGAGCCCCCACGGGATACGGTAGTCCAGCCCGACAATGAATTTGGTGTCACCGTTCTTGTCCTCCCAGGAGTCAGAGAGCCGTGGAGTGAGCATGCCGTCTACCCCGTCACGACTCGAACTTACCGCCTCGGTAGTGAGTTGTAGAGTTGCCCGTGACGGTACGGCCGGAGTACGGGCCAGTATGCGGGCACGGGTTCGTACGCGGTCGGTACTGCCGCCCAGCTCTTTGGGCTCCACCAAGACCGACCCAGAGAGCGCAACAGCTCGGCCGCCGTATATGGCAGTGAGAGGTGCTGAACGCGCACTGCTGTAAGCGAAGCCTGCGATAAGCCCGGTGCGGTACATCCAGTCCGGAGACCTGTCTTGAAAGCTGAAACTCCCAAGGGCAGCTCGCTCCATGAGGTGTGAGACACCGGCGCGGGTCAGCAGGTTGCGCCGTGGCCCCACCGCGCGCGGTGCTATCCACGGGGTTTGCAGCGTCAGGGTGTTTCGCAGCTCCTGGATGTAGATGTCTTCGCTCAACTCGCGGTACTCGTGTTCAAGGTCATACACGGCCGCAACCGGCCCAAAATCATAGGAGGCGTTCCAGTACAGCTGCGGTTGTTGATGTGCGATGTCGTAGAAACTTGCCAGGGAGTACAAGGATCGCCCCGCATACTCGGCTCCCACCACAAGGAGGCCGGGAGCAACAGCCGGGTCGCTGTCACCACCGGCAGAGGCGGTCAGGAGCGGCAGCCACAGCACCGGGCGAGGCAGCCCGTAATAGCGAAGGCTCTCCGGCAAGGTAGGGAGCGCGGGTGGTATGGACGTCGCGGGTGGTGCGGGTGGTGCGGGTGGTGTGGGCGTCGCGGGCGTCGCGGGCACCTCAGACCGTGGCCGATGCTGCGGTTCTGCTGGCAAGTTCTGCGGTTCGTTTAGCCAGCCCTGTGGTTCTGTCAGCCAGTCCGGCAGTTTGGCTGGCGCAGAGAAAACTGCATGGCCGTCACTTCGGTAACTCGCATAGAGCAGGCCAATGGCATCGCGTTCCCCAGGGCTCGCACCCAGTGCGCCGGGTTGGGTAGACAGTGGCACCGCCCCGTACACTCCTACCGGGTCCTGAAGGACGGTACCCCGGCGCCCGGTAGGAATATCAAGCATCTGCGCTACGAGCTCACCCTCCTGCTCGACGCCGAGTATGAGGGTATCCTCGTTGAGAAAGCGCGGGTGATAGAGCCCGGCAGTGCCAGCAGGAATAAGCTCAGTTGCCTCACCGTTCTCTACCATTACAAGCGCGCGCGTTCCAGACCTGTCAACCAGGAAGACCAAGCGGTTGCCCGACGGGGAGTACCGCGGATAGCGCACACGCGCTCCGCTTGCGGAGTATACAACCGAGGACTCAGGCTCCTGACCGGTGGCTGCTCTCGTAGGGTAACTCACAAGGCGCGAGTACGACCCGTAACGCTGGACGACGCTCACCTCGCCGCCAGCGGGGTGAACCGCCGGTTGCCACAGGCGTTCGTTGTGCGTAAGCGCTACCGGATTGCCAGGCGCACCGGATACATCGACCTCAACCAGATACAAATCGGACACCGAAGCCATGCCGGATGGATGTCGCGGAAGACTTCCCGCTGCGGTGAACACCAGCAACGATCCGTCGGGAGTAATGTCAAAGGAGTATGGGTCGCTTGGAACTACATCGGCGAGCAATTGAGTAGAGCTTACTCCAGTACCGGTCGCGGCCAGGTTGAGCAGGTACAAACCCGGCGCCCTATCGGTGCCGTACAGGTAACTGACCGCGCCAAGCTCACTCATGGTCGGCATGAAGGCGAATGTCCGCCCAAGCTCAAGCCGCTCACCCGCGGTGAGTTCATCTGCGTTGACCTCACCGGGCTGAAGCTCACCAGTATTTGCATACCTTTCTTCAAGCTCCCAGATCATGCGCTTGTGATGAAGCTTGGTGCGCACTCCGGTGACACGGCGGATTGCCCCGTCAAGCGTGCGAAAGGGTGACCGCGAATACTCTCTGTGGATCTTGGCGAAGACATCGTCCCCATAGTGGCGGACAAGGTACTCAACCAAGAGATAACCGGCCACATAGATGCGATCACGCGGAGCCGAGTACGAGCCGTAAGCAGCTTGCCGCAGGCTCCAGACTTTCCCCTCCAGAACCGGTGCCTTGTAGCGCGTCTCAAACACCGGCTCTCGGCCACGGCCGCCAGCAGTAAAGCGAGTCTCCAGGTATACCGCTATGC
>PXEI01000433.1 GCA_003564775.1 Spirochaetaceae bacterium | reverse complement strand
TCACTGACTATGAGGCCATAGAGGCCAATAAAGAGTATAAGCAAGGTCAATGGTGTGCACTCCGAATAAACTTCATTCCAAACACCGTGAGGATCACTACGTTGACCTCTAAGAAGGTGTCAAAGATGCGAGGCCCCAAGTACACAACCGCTACCATGTTCTGAATGTTCATGTGCTCGGCAATGGCCTTGAAGTCAAGCACTTCCTCGTGGAAACCCAGCTCAATGCCCTGCATATAGATGGCTACGTAGATGAGTGCCCCAAGCAGAAAGAGCGCCACAACGATGTCGAACACAATTTTGTTACATTTCGTATGGTTCATCGTACTTCCAGTGAATAAGCGAACGATAGATCAGAATCAGGGATCCCGACACCTCAAAATAGATTGCGATATTAAGCAGCCAGTAAAACACGTTTGAGAACATGGGGCTTGTGCTGGTTGCGCCGTAGAGACCGGAGAAGAAGTACCCCGTAAGTGCGAATCCGACTATAAGAGCCGTGAACAGGAAGACAATTCCAATGAACTCAATGACCATATAGAAGGTATTGCCGAAGATCTGGCGGTTAAAAATCATTTCCACCACAATAACCACGGTGCCAAAGACCACCCCAGCCTGAAACCCGCCACCCGGGAAGTTTGCACCGTAGGATACAAGGTAGAAGCCAAACATGACTATGAACGGAAACAGCATTCCTACGGTTATGCGGAGTATGGGGGAATGGCGTAGGTCCATGGAACTTATCCTTCGGTGATATAGAGCTCACATGGGAAGGCCATAAGCGTGCCTACTTCCGGTTGAGTGAAGTCTATCCCCTGATCCTTGAGAGAGCGGTTAATCCGCTCGATAGTCTCGCGATCTTTGCTGCCAAAGATTACGGTCTTGTTGAACACAATCTCCTGCCCAAACAACGATGTAACTTCGCTGAGAATAGGCATAGTCTCGGTTGCTACGTTCACCAAACCCTCACCGTCAAGTACGGTTGCGTCGTACACTTCAAACTCAATGAGTGTTGAGACCACCTGCTTGGCGTACGCCTCACTTTTCAGGATCAAGATCGCTATGTACATCAGGTTGCCTCTCCGTTCAGCATCATTGTTCAAAGTTCTCAATGAAAGCCACGATCTCAGCAGGATCGCCGTTGTCAAACTTGGCGGCGGCATCCGGCAGAGAGAGCATTCGAGTGAGTCGCGCCATAAGACTTAAGTAGACGCGGGACATATCGTTGGGAATGGCAATGCAAAAGATGGTGTGTACCGGGTCTCCCTTGCGGTACTTTACCTTCTTTGGCAAGAGCCCCACACTCACGTGAATGTCCTCTATTCCTTCAATACGGGCATGCGCAAGGGCAAAGCCCTTTCCCATGTTCACCTCTTTCTTGTGGCTTTTTGAGGTGATCTCTTTAAACACCTTGTCCTGCAGCTCAGGCGCCTCGCCTTCCAGTGTTTTGGCAATGAGTTGTTTCAGAATTTCTTCACGCTGCTGTGAGTCAATTTCTACTATCCGGTCTGTGGAGATGTAGCTTAGTAAACTAACCATGTATCAGTTCCCCCTTGTCTTGCGAATGGCCACCAGAAACACAATGGTGGTGAGGCCGGTGCCCAAGGCTGCCTCGGTGATGGCCACGTCCGGAGCGTTTAAGACGTAGTATTTTAGTGCCAGAAACATGCTGAAGATGCTCAGTCCCAGCAACGCGAGCACAAGCTTGGGAGCAAACACCACAATGATGGTTGCCGCGAGGAGAAACACCAGAATGAACTGTTCCATTCCCGGGATCATTCTCCACCTGCCTTGTATTCACGATACTTGATATATGATAACCCGAGAATGTGCCCAATGAGCGGCGATGTAATAATTGTTATTGCAATAAGCACCCATAGCTTTACGGTAAAATCAATTCCGTCGGCAATCAGGATGAGACCAAGGAAACTGGTGAGTGAACCGGTAGCGCCACACTTGGTGCCAGCATGGAACCGGGTAAGCGTATCCGGGAGAATGATCATTCCGTAGTTACCCCAGAACACAATAAAGAGTCCGAAGGCAGCCAGGAAGTATCCAAAACCGGTAAGAAATGTTTCAAAGCCTGTCATGCCACTGAGTCTCCTGGGTGCGCTGGTCCAACCAGGCGCACGTACGCAATTATCTCGGTGAACGACAGCAAGGCGTAAATGAGTGCAACATCCAGGTAAAAGCTGTGTCCATAAAAGACTGAGTAGAATGCCATGAGCAGGGTAACATGAGCCGAAACCATGTTCAGCGCTAACAGCCTGTCGTAGAAATTTGGTCCAATTATCAACCGGACCAGACTCATTGCGGTAAGTCCATATGTTGCGTAGATGAGGTAAATCATCCGAAGATCTTCTCCAGCACATCCTCAATGAGGTAGTTGATCATTTTGGCGGCCTTTTTTGAGTGACGGGTCTCTACATTAAACCAGTGCACATAAATGGTGCTTCCTTCCATCCAGAGTGAAAGTGTCCCCGGCACAACCGAGATGGTGTTGCACAGTACCGCGCGACCAAACGGCGACTTAAGCCGGGTGCGGATCTTGACGATGCCGGGGCTAAAGCGCCCGGTCAGCATGCGAACAATGATGTCATAAATGGCAATATAACTGAGGTAGAGAATGATCAGGAGGTACAGCACAACAAGATCCAGACGCAGAAGCAGGCGAGCCGCTGGGCGTAAATGGCCCTCAAAGAAAAGCCCAAAAGAGTAGAGTGCGGCTGCCAGCGAGAGCCCAATTGCTACAGCAATGGAGAGTGGATGGAAATCTTGGGCCATGACGATCCAAAAGAGGAAACACAGTACAAAGACGGTGGCAATTCGCGCAAATATGATGCGGCGTTCGCGCTGCTCTTGTACGCCTATGGGAACAATATACTTACTCATCATTCATATCTTTGTGTGCGGTCCGACCGCTGTTCAAGGGTTTATACCATGACCCCCTGGTTGTCAAGGACTTACAGCGCCCCTAATCCTTTATCTCGGTGTCGACAACCCTGGACAAATCCGTTATTTATTGTATTATACTAGTCTGGTAGTATAAGATCAGCTTGCGATCTAGAGTGGCATTGCCCCAGGGTTTACCTAAAGGCGCTTTTGCCCGATACTTAGAAGCAAAGCGCCGGAGTTGCGCTTGAGTTTATTTTTTTCAGGTGCGCTTACTGCGCCTGTGCCGCGAGCAAAAGGTATGTTGTGTGAGATACGGACAAAGATATAGAGCTTCGCGGTGGGGGGCAGGTGGAGTAATGCGACCCTTCGCGGCAATCCTCAGCTTCTTTGCTGGAGTAGTGGCTGCCTTCTGGCAGGGCATTACGGTAAAGATTGTCCCGCACAGTGGTAGCCGCGTTCTGAACTTCCGTATGAACCTGCTCTCGCTTGTTTTCATTTCAGCTATATTCGGCATGCTAGCTTTTTCCATCTATTACTTGGCAGTTGGTTCTCACGAACAGGAGCAGGTTCTCAACGAACGCAGTCGTGAGCTGGAGTCTGCTCAGGCGAGTCTTGATATTGTTCTGAACGAGCTCTCGGAGCTGGCGGGGCGTAGTGCCTCTTTGCAAGCCTCTATGGGCGGCACCATGCAGGCGCTTATAGGTCTTGACGGCTCGTCAGCTGGCTTCGAACAGTCAACCGGGCTTATTGAACTCATACGCGCAAACCCTGGTGGCGATTCGAGCATACCAGAGATTGAGGAGCTCAAGAAACTCTCCGCGGTGCTTGCCGGTGCGGTTGAACCGCTGCGACGAATAGACGGCGTGCTTTCCAGCCATGCAGAGATTCTTACCAACATACCCAACGGCTGGCCGCTTATTGGTGGCAGAGGTCGTGTCACATTCGAGTTTGGTCCGCATATCCACCCATTTACTGGTCAGTGGTATCTCCACCAGGGTTTTGACATTGCCGATACCCCGGGGGTTCCGGTTGTTGCCAGCGCCAACGGGCGTGTAATAGCTGCTGGCTACGACCAGTACAACCATGGCTGGAACGTTATTATTCAGCATAACTATGGGTTCCGCACACGCTACTCTCACCTGCGAAGGCTCAACGTCTCGGAAGGGCAGGTTGTTGAACAAGGGCAACAAGTTGGAACATTAGGGTCATCCGGACTCTCCACCGGGCCGCATCTGCACTTTGAGGTGCACCTTGGTGAGAACGTTATTGATCCAGTGCCGTTCCTCAAAATATCCAACCAGTTCGACCGCCGCGTTTCCCGGAGCAGAACTACCGGCCCTGGCAGCCCCTGAGACACATCGTCTAAGACTCACCTTCAGATGAACGGGTGAACGGCAACATCTCGTTGAGCCCGTCAATTTGTTGTTGCTCCATCTCATTAATGCGGTCTATGTGCATGCCCATGAGGGCATTCATACGCGGGTCGCGAAAACGGTGCATGCTGTAGTTGGGAACCGCAACAAACCCCCGCCGCACCTTGTGTGCTGAGCCTATTCCGGGATCAAAACTGCGAATACCTTCTGCAATTGCCCACTCTATAGGTCTGTAATAACACAGCTCAAAATGCAGGTTCTCATAAAACCCCGCGGCGCCCCAGTAGCGGCCAAAAAGCAGCTCACCCTTGCGTACCAGAAAACTCAGGGCCACAGGCTCGGAGCCGACCTTGGCGTCATAGGCCGCCACCAGTACGATGCTGCGTTCGGTGAACTCGCGGGCCGAGGCCTCGGCAAGCAAAGGGAAAAACTCGTTGCTGAGAAAGCGGGCAGCCCACGGGCCAAACTGCTCGTTGGTGTTGCGGTAGTACGAGTTCATGAGCCGAAGCAGTTCCTGGGTAAGTTCGGCTCCCTGCAGAACCCGTATTTCCAGCCCTTGTTGTGCTATGGAGGCCCGCTCGCGCCGAATGTTTCGGCGTTGGTTCTTGCGGAACAGCGCAAGGTACTCTCCAAAGTCGTGTAAGCCCGGGTTTTCCCAGATGAAGTTCTGATGTTTCCAGCGGATGTACCCATGGCGCTCCAGGATGTCTGCAAACTCGGGTTCTACATAGTTAAAGGCGCAGGCTCCCAGTTCCAGCTCCTCAAGCAGTACATCAACTCCAGATAGCAAGGTGCTGTTGACCTCGGTATGCTTCTCCGCGGGGTCAACCAGGGTCTGAAAGCAGACCGAAGGTGTGGCTGGGCTCATTCCAACGAGCTTGGGGTAGTAGGGGATCTCCATCTGTTCGGCGACATCGGCCCAGGCGAAGTCAAATACAAACTCACCCATGCTGTGACTCTTGAGGTACAGTGGGGCCACCGCGGTAATCTGGCCGCCACGGCTGAGCACCGCATGGTAGGGCTGCCAGCCGTTCTGTGGGGCTATGCTTCCGCTGCGTTCCAGCGCTGAGAGCCACTCCCACTCCAGGAAGGGACTGGGATAAGGCCGGGCCAGCCGGTTCCAGTCGGCAGCAGCAATATCCTCAATGGAGGGGCGGAACTCAAGCTCTAATGGGTAATCGCTTACCTGCATGGGTACCGCAGCTACACAGCGTTAACCGGATACACCGGTGAGCGCCCTTTGAGCACTTCAAGCACGTTGTACGCCGCTTTGGCCTTGAGCTCGGCAATAGACTGTTCGCTGTAGTAGGCGCAGTGGTCGGTCAGGATGATGTTGTCCAGGGAGAGAATTGGGTCTCCAGCCTCCGGGGGCTCACCGTCCAGAACGTCCAGGGCAGCATAGGCAATAACGCCGTCACGCAAGGCGTCGACAAGGTCTGCTTGTTTGACAATTTTGCCGCGAGCGGTGTTCACCAGAATAGCGCCGGGCTTCATCATTGCAAGTCTGTCCCTGTCGATCAGTCCGGTGGTGGAGTCCGACAGCGGTGCGTGTATCGATACGTAGTCGCTCTCTTTCAGGAGGGTCTCCAAAGGAACCGGCTCTGCACCAGCCTCGCGAACAACATCCGGGTCCTTCGACGGGTCGTAGACAAGGGTCTCTGCAAGTTGAAAGGTGGAGAGGCGTTTATGAACCTCGCGCCCAACCGCTCCAAAGCCAATGATCCCAAGGCGCCGTCCGGCCATTCGGTGTATCTTCTGGGTGTCTTGGAGGTTCCAGCCGCCAGCGCGCACCGAGCTGTCTCGAACCGGGATCTTGCGGATTGCGGAAAGCAGGAGTCCCACCGTATGAACGGCTACCTCATCCACACAGTAGCTTGGTACGCGCGCCACCCAGATGCCTGCTTTGGTGGCCGCAGCAATATCAACATTATCTATTCCGACACCGTAGCGGGAAATGACCTGGCAGTTCTTGAGGCTACCAATGATCTCGGCATTCATGTTGAATAGATTCAAGAGAATGGCATCTGCCTTGGCCAGGGTGGTCCTGGCTACGGCCGGATCGTGAAGGTCGCACACGACTACATCGGCATCTACCTCCGCCAGAATCTCGCGCTCTATGCTGTAATCTCGGTAACGGTCGTCCGTTACATATACTTGTGTTTTCAATCTACTGCTCCCGTTGGCTGGTCAACCTGCTGAACTATGATGATCGGATTTGATCTAGTCCGAGAGCGAGGACCATATCTCAAGTTTGTTGCGGACACGCCGGATTACCTCGTCGGTAAACTCCGTTGTGGCAGCCGAACCTCCGATATCCGAGGTGCGGATACCGTCGAACACAGCTTCCAAAGTCGCCTCATAGATGGCTCGGCCAGCCTTGTGTGCCGCCGGGTCGTCTACATACGACAATAACGAAGCGCCCGCAAAAATCATAGCCATAGGGTTTGCAACGTTCTTGCCCATGAGCGCTGGTGCGGTGCCGTGCGGGGCTTCCGCCATGACACAATTGATGGTGCCAGCTTCATCCAGAGAGATAACCAGGGACTCGGCACCAGCAATGGAACCAAACATCTGGAGCACCAGATCCGACAACAAGTCACCGTCGCGGTTGAGGCTGGGAATAACCAGGGGCTCTCCGGTGGTTGCCAGCAGCAGGGCAAAGGTGGCATCAATTAACTGTGGATCGTAGAGAACATCTGCATGGCGAGCCGCGGCGGCATCCATTTCCTCTTTGAACATGCCCTCGTAGGTTGGGCTTACCGTGAACTTTGGCCCGCCAAAGACCTTGGCCGAACTCTTGCGGGCATGCTGGAAGGCATACTCGGCAACCGCCCGGCATACCCCCCGAGATATTTTCTCAGTTCGGTAGGCACACTCGTCCGGAGCTCCCGGAGTTCCTTCGCGGTGCTCCTCGGCACCGTAGGCATCGTCACGCGCCATGCGTACGACGCTAATGGGCGCATACACACCGGCAATGGGACGCACACCCGGTATACGCCGTCCAGTTCGCAGAATTACCTGGGCGTCAATTTCTTCACGAAGGATCTTGTTAGGACTGCCGACATCGCCCTGTTGCTCCGGGGTAATAGTGGCGGCCTTGAGTGAAAGGCGCGAACGCCGCATAGCCGCAGCAGCTTCATACACTACCGCGTTCTTGGTGGCTCGCCTGTTCTCCAGACTCAGGTCAAAATGTTCAAATTCAAGTTCAAGGCGAATGACCGACGGGTCCAGCACTCGCAGTGCTTCATCCAGGAGTTCCTGTCCTGTCTGGTCTCCGTCCAGTATAACAATCTTGTGTTTCATCGCTACAAAATAGCTTATAACAAGGTTTGCGGCAATTGCAGCAGCACCGTATACTACCGACTGAATGGAAAAGCAGCCGTCTTCGCCCACTCTCATACCCAGCCTCATGTTCTTTGTGTTCTTTGCCTCGGCATCTATGCTCCTTCCGTTTTTTGGACTGCACTATCGGTCGGTAGGCATGAACGAGTCGCAGGTAGGGGTGCTTGCGGGGTTGAAGCCGCTCATGGTCATTTTTGGCGCGGGAATTTCAAGTGCTGCCGCAGATGCCACCGGACGGCATTCCACGGTGCTTGCCATTGTGCTCATGGGCATGACGCTTGCTGCCTTTGGAGTTCTTCATGCGGTGAGCTTTCCCATGCTCTTTATCTTAACCTTGACCTTCGCCTTTTGTTTTGCATCGGTTGGCCCCATTCTTGATAACACCACCCTTCACATGCTGGGCAGCCGTGCCGACAGCTTTGGCCGGGTGCGGGTCTGGGGTGGGGTTGGATGGGCCATCGCGGCGTTCTTGATCGGATACGGAGTAGAGCAGTGGGGCCTGGTTGCATCATTCTACGGGTTTATGGGTGGGATGTTGGTAGCACTGTTTGTGTCTCGTTTTTTGCAGGTGCCGCGTTCAGGGTTTGCAGGTGGCATGCTGAGCGGGCTCGGGACAATTCTCCGCACCAAAGGCTGGCCCCGTTTTTTGGTTCTGGTCTTTTTTGCCGGGCTTGGCCTTGGGGCCATGAATAGCTACCTGCTCATGTACATGCAGGATATTGGTTCGAGTGGGCGTCTTATGGGCGCGGCTGTGTCAATTGGCACCGTAAGTGAACTGGCCCTTTTTGTTATTGCTCCGCTGCTTCTGTCACGGGTTGGGCCACGCCGACTGATCATTGCTTCTCTTTTTGGCAACGGCATGCGGCTCCTGGCCTACTCGGTAACAGCAACCCCGCTGCTTGTGCTGCCTATACAGATGCTGCACGGGGTTTCGTTTGGACTGTTGTTCATTGGCGCGGTGGCCTATGCTGCGCGTATTGCCCCGCCCGGACTTGGCACCGCTGCCCAGGGCGTTATGAACACCGCCGTTTTTGGTTTTGGGGCCTTTGGCGGCGCGGTTTTTGGCGGGACGCTGTATCAGCACCTTGGGCCATTTCTCATGTTCCGCATTATAGGCACGGTTGTGTTTGGTGCGGCACTGCTCTTTAGTTTCGTTCCGGGGCTTGCGCCCAAAGAAGCAGTGTCACACCACACAACCTAAGATGCCGAGTTCTTATGCAACCGGAATGCCAGCGCCGGAGGTTACAAAAGATCGGTTGAAGGCGCTGACCATGGCCAACAGACCAGCCATGTTGATATCGCTGTCTATGCCAGCTCCCCATACCGTCTTGCCGGACTCGGTCTCAATCTGCACGAATGCCGCGGCGTCTGCATCCGAGCCTGAGCCAATTGCCTGCTCCATGAAGTTCACCAGTCTGAACTTTGGCCAGGGCATGTCCTTAATGGCCGCTGCAAAAGCGTCAATTGGCCCTTTACCGTTGCCGGGAAGGGTGTGTAGCTCGCCCTTGTAGTTTATGACCGCCTCGCAGTTGATGTCGTGATTCATAGCCTCACTGGAGAGAATGCGGAACTGTTGTATCTCAAGCGGTTGGGTCTTGTTCAGATAGGCCTCTGCAAAGAGGTCGTAGATCTCCCCTGCGCTCAGCTCGCGGCCCAGGGCGTCGGCCCGTTGGTTGACGGCCTGCCCAAGGTCCGGTTGCATAGGTCTGGGAATATCGATCCCATACTCGCGTGAGAGAATATAGGCCACACCACCCTTGCCGCTTTGGCTATTTATGCGAATGATTGCCTCATAGGTACGACCAATGTCCTGCGGGTCGATAGTGAGGTACGGTACTTCCCAGCGCGCCTCGGCGTCGGACTGAGACTTGACCCGGTCCATGCCCTTCTTGATTGCGTCCTGATGTGAGCCGGAAAAGGCGGTGAAAACCAGGTCACCGGCATACGGGTGCCGCGAGTGTACATCCATCTGCGTGAGCCGCTCATACTGCATGCGCAGGTACGGGATGTCGTAGACTTTCAGCTTTGGATCTACTCCCTGGCTGTAAAGGTTCAGTGCTACCGTAACAATATCCAGGTTTCCGGTTCGCTCGCCATTGCCAAAGAGTGTGCCCTCCACGCGGTCCGCTCCGGCCATGAGCGCAAGCTCGGTTGCAGCAACGCCGGTTCCACGGTCGTTGTGGGTGTGCAAACTCACCTGAATGCTCTCGCGTCGTGAGACGTTGCGGCAGAACCACTCAATCTGGTCTGCATAGACGTTCGGGGTTGCCCATTCCACGGTTGCGGGCAGGTTAATAATTGTCTTTTTCTCCGGGGTTGGCTGCCAGACGTCCAGCACCGCCTCAACGACCTCAAGCGCATACTCAGGCTCAGTATCCGAGAAGCTCTCAGGCGAGTACTGGAACACAACATCGGTGTCGGGAACAGTTGATACCAGGTCACGTACCATCTCGGCCCCCTGGACAGCTATGCCCTTAATTTCGTCGCGCGAGAGGTTAAAGGTAATTTTCCGCTGCAAAGGCGATGTGCTGTTGTACAGATGTACTATTGCTCTTTTGGTGCCTTGAATGCTCTCAAAGGTGCGACGGATCAAGTGTTCCCGAGCCTGGGTGAGCACCTGAATTGAGACATCGTCCGGAATCATGTTGTCGTCTACAAGCTTGCGCACAAAATCAAAGTCAATTTGCGAAGCCGACGGGAAGCCGACCTCAATTTCCTTGAAACCCATGTCCACGAGGAGGCGGAACATCTCAATTTTTTGATACACACCCATAGGGGTCGCCAGGGCCTGATTGCCGTCCCGTAGATCTACACTGCACCATGTGGGCGCTGTGGTAATGCTGTTGTCCGGCCAGGTGCGGTCGGGCAAATCTACTTTCGGGAAAGGTCGATACTTTGACATTCTTCTCCTCCTTTTTTTGGGCGCAGGTTTCGTTGTTCGCCTTGGTGCCAGTTTGCTTCGTGGCACCGGAGCAAAAAAAAACCCGCCGTCTTTCGCGACAGCGGGTTCTCCAAGGCCTACTTGGCCCATGGTGTCAGCAACTACGTTGCTCACCCGCTGTTGAGAAGCCTAGTAGAGCCAGAAGGCTAAGAGCGAGGTGATTGTTTGTAGGGGCCGACACTGCTTGTTTCATATAGGTTTACCGTTCTCATACTGAATACTAGAAAAATTTCGCGCTGTCAAGCCACAAAGCCTCAGGAATGCATATAATGCAGTGTGCCATGGAAAACTTGTTTGCACAGACCGCCGACTATTACGACCTTGATACCCGCTTTATGCCGGGCACCGACATAGACCTGTACCGCGAACTGCTGGAAATTCAAGGTGCTCCAGTGCTGGAACTGGCATGCGGCACCGGTCGAATTAGCATTCCGCTAGCAGAGGCTGGCGCCTCGGTCTGGGCCTTGGATAAATCTCCGGCAATGCTTGCCATACTCAGGCGCAAAAGGGCGCACCTTCCGTGGAAGGTGCGTCGGCGCTTGCATCCGGTTGCCGGTGACATGGCACGCTTCCATTTTTTCAGACGCTTTCCCCTCATTGTCATTCCCTTTCGCGGTTTTCAGGCCTTGACCGACCGCAGGCGGGTGGAGTCCTGCCTGCATCATGTGAAACGGAGTCTGGCTCCGGGTGGGCTGTTTGTACTGGACCTGTTTGCGCCGCGTCTTGGTG
>PXEI01000357.1 GCA_003564775.1 Spirochaetaceae bacterium | reverse complement strand
TGTCGGCCCTGTGTCCGAGCTTCGCTCGGCCCCAGGGCCGCAGGTGACCCGGCACTCGTTGGCTGAGAGAGGAAAGAACAAGAGCTATGAGCTATAGGAACCACATTCAGCTTCTCGCGGATTATCCCGATCCTGACTTCAGGCGTAGCTTTTCCGACACGTACACGATGTGCGTCTTCTTTTCGCAATGCCTCGTTGCGGCGGACTACTCTCCCCACGCCTCCATTCTGAATGCAATCACCCTTTCTTCTACAGGTGAATCTTGGATGAAACGCCTTCAGGAGAAATTCCAAGGACTGACGGAAGTCGAAGCCAAATTCGCAATCCTGATTGTATTCTCACACCAGGACCTCTTTGTCGATGTATCGCAAACGGATGTTGACGCACTGAGTGCGTACCTGAACGTGGAGATTCTCGGTAATCGCATCACTTTCCCGTGGGTATACGGCAGAGTTCTTTATGACCGATACTTCGACGTCTGGCCCGACCAGTTGAGGGAGTTGCCCTACGAAGAGACTGTCAAGCTGCTGCAAGGCACCCCTCAAGGTGTCTTTCAATTGCGATCATTCCTGATCGGGCCGTTCGGTGTTTTGCGGTCTGGAGCTAGCCGTTCTCTGCCCCCCAAACGCGCCGTACCGCTCTGGCACTGTTCTGACCCCGCGTGCAGCGCACTCCACGCAGTGCGACTTGCGTCGGGGCGTTGCCGCGTCGCCGAAGCTGTTTCCTTCATCTACCACCAGTTGGAGATGATTGACGACCAACCATCAGACTGGGGCAAGCTCTACGGTGATTATGATGGCTCTCCTGACTGGTATGATCACCTCCACCTCGCAGATTTCCCTTGGCTTCTAGCCAACGGTTTTAGCCCGGCTGAGCTGGCGATTATCCTGCAAGAAGTGATAGAACGGGGCTCCGCACACTTCCGGACTTTCTTCCCCTCCGGTAAACGATTCAAAGCACTGCTTACCGGTTCCGCGCAGGACATCTGCGCGCGTCTTGATCACGCTCAGACTCTCCAACTCCTGCTTCTCGCGGAAGATCGCGAGATTGTCGTAGCCATCGAGACACTTCTTCAGAATGGTGGTCTGCAGATTCCTTGGACTGAAGTCCGTTCGGCGATGGTCGCTCCTCGGCCCAGCGGCTGGTTCAGTTTGAAGAGCGAGTGCTCCCAATACGGAATTAGGTCGCGGTCGATGCGTAATGAGGTCCCGCTCGCACGTCTCAAGGAATTGGTGCGGCAAGCCTACGGCACCCCTGACGATCTGGCACAGCTTGAGTGGTTTCTACGCCACGTTGAAGGGGATACTGTCCAAGAGAAGTTGAGCAGGTACATTCACACGCAAAGCCCCGTTCAGGTCACGCGAGACCTCCTAATGGCAAGCCCGCGGTTTTTGAAAAAGGCGTACGACTTTCTCCAGTATGGCGTGTTCCCATTTCCTGTCAAACCCGATGAAGAAGATCGTCTGATCAACAAGATCCTTTGGAAACTCGGTTTCGAGATGCCCCAGTATCCGCCGCACCAAACGGCTTTCTGGCAGCGACTTGACCAGCTTCTATCGGTTAGTCGAACCTACAAGGATTACACGGAAGCGGATCGGGAAGCAATCCGTAGCGCCGCCGTTAACTTGTTTGTCTCGGTAGAGGAACTCCTGGATTTGAGCCTTTCATTCATCTGTTGGGCGTTGTTGGCAGATCACTACGGTACAACACAGTTTCGTTGGAATCCGGACGATGCTCGAGTATTCATGGCGAAGCGTCTCGATGGCAGGAGTCGAGGTTCTGGCGAAGCAGTGCGGTATGATTCGGGCGGCAAGAACACTCTGTATCCATTGATTCAGGGATTCACGCTGGTTGCCGATCTCTGCGATGAACTCATCAATAATGATCCGCCAGAAGTCCACCGGACCACCGGCGATATTCCCGCTTATGCCAACCGGACCAAACTCGACCTGTTTCCCTTCGAACACACCGCGCTCATTCTCGACGTACGTCAGCGTGACCGGGAACGTATCCTGGAACTCCTGCGCGAAATCACAAGTAAGTTCGAGAACCCTGACATGTGCGAGGTACGCAATCGGATAGAGCACAAGAGACCGGACTTCCCTGCACAATCCGAGATAGAAAAGGTATGTGCGAGCATCAGTGAAGCGATGCGCAAAATGGAAGTCTCCGGGATATGTCCACTGGTCTACTTCATGACTGCGGTTAGTTCAGATCCTTTCGGACGCCAAGTCGTGAAACTGAGCGACTATCACAAGCGACCGTACGAGCTTCACCAACCCTCACAATACAAACTAGTCCGTCTGCCTTCAGGACGGCAACCGGTTGTGCTAATCCCATGGCTTCACGTTGGTGAGTCTCTCGACGTGGTAAGGTTCTCGATTCACGAGTCCTCCGAATTTACAGAGATGTGGAAGGGCTACCCGAAACGTAGAAGCAGACAGCCAGCCAGCAAAGAGAGCATTGAGGAGCAGCCAACAACCGCATCGACCGCTACAAATGA
>PXEI01000226.1 GCA_003564775.1 Spirochaetaceae bacterium | reverse complement strand
CGATGGCGGCAGAGTCGTGATAGTCACCGCCAGCGGCGGCTCGTGCTTTGTCACCAATAGACTCGGAACGCGCAGCAACAATTCCCGGGGCATCTTCTCCCCCAACTACAAAGCTTCTGGCGTCGCTTCCCAAGGAACTCAGCAGATCTTCGGTAATGCGTCGAATCTCATTGGAGTACGCTCTCATTGACACGTGACGCTCCACCACCACCGCAGTCTCAACTCGTGAGCGTTCATGCCCGGCAAATATGACTTCCGGGCCGTCAAGAATACCACCCGCATCTTCAGTAATGACAAAATTAGGCGTGCCTAACCCCAACTGTGCTCGTCCCGTTCGATCCCGCACACTAACCTCGAGTATCACCTCGGGATGGTTGTCTGAGTTAACCCGGTCAATGCGTACATCTAACCCGGAATAGAGTGATGCCATAGGAGACAGAATCATAATCCTGTCCCCATCAAAATCGGTCGTAATGATATTGCCGTTAGCGTCAGCTTGTACCGAGGTGATCTTGGCCGGTTGACGGTCAAGATCAAAATCACGGCGCACAGTTTCTCGTTCGGGATCCAGCAGCACTATTTCGGAACTGTTCGCTACCAGCAACCTTCCACCTGCATACGCCGAAAGGGCCTCAGGACGCGTTAGTCCGAGTTCTCGTATAGAACGTACATAGTTCCCACTTTGATCAAAGACAAAAATAGCCTGATTGCCTGCGTCCGCGACATAGATGTATCCGTCAAGATGAACCAGCCCCGTAGGCCGTGAAAGACCAGAGAAACCTGCCCGCGGCCGACCAAAGGACAGAACAAAGCCCCCCTCACGGTCATACTTGCTCACACGTCGGTTGCCCCAGTCGCTAACGTAGACAAACTCTTCGTCATCCAACGTAAGGTACTGAGGGCCAAGAAAACTTCCCTCACCAATTCCCCGACCACCAAAGGAGAAGAGTCGGCGTCCTGACTGATCCAGCACCGAGATGCGGTCGGCTCCGAACTCACTCACATAGACTCTTCCGGTTCGGTCCCGAACTATGTCAAAGGGCCGATTAAAGCCTTCAAGCCCGCCACGAAAAGTCTGAGTAACCACTCCGTTCGCGTTAAACACATGGATCTCATGGGTACCGTACGACGCTACCATAAAGGAGCCGTCCGCCGAGGGCGCTACCGTAGTCGGACGCTGAAACACCACTCGGTCTGCTTGCCTTCCATCTATCTCGGCGCTCACCACATAACGATCCTCGGGAGCCGTTTCTGGCCCGACCCCTTGGCCTGCCCGAATAAGTTCAATTCGGTTGGCAAGTCGGTTGTGCGCGTAGCCCTCGGCAATAAGCGCTTCCCAGACATCAATAGCCGGTTCATAGAAACCCGAGTAATAATAGGCCCGTCCGAGCCACTCACGGACAAGAGGGACATCTGGCCGATGCGCTAAGGACTGCTCAAAAGACAGAATAGCCTCGTTGTAACGAGCATTCTGAAAGGCACGGACGCCCCAACGGAACTCTTCCTCAGCGGAAAGAGCGTCCATGTCAATTTGCTGTGGTGGAACCGTGAAAATTGGAAACACAAGCAGCGCCGCAATCAACGAGCAAAGGACTTTTGGGTTCATTCCTCTGGCACCTCGGCCCCAATGCTTGAGTTCGGCAATGCTTCTCCGTCACGTTTCATCTCGTCAATGACGGTACGAAGATGTGAACGAATCTCCGGATGGTTGGGCGCCTTCTTCAGGGCCTCGGAAAGTACACGCCGAGCCTCCGGGAGTTGCCGTCGACGAAAGAAGACCCACCCCAGACTATCCAAATAGGCCGGATTATGCGGGGCGCTTTTTACCGCCTGTTTACAGTACTCATACGCGTCGGCAAGACGCATGTCGTTCTCCGCCATTATATACCCAAGGGAGTTAAGTGCCGTAGAGTTTTCCGGGTCCATTTCAAGTGCACGCTCGAGATGTTCTATACTGTTACCACTTTGATTCTGCGCAAACAACACATGCCCAAGAGCCGCATGCACCTTGGCCGACTCAAAGCCCTCGTCAAGCAACTTGCTAAACTCAAACTCGGCAAGCCGGTATCGTTCGGTGACGGTGTAGATGTATCCAAGAATCATGCGACTCTGGTAGATATGCGGAAGCCCAATCTCCGATGTTACCACCTGCTCAAGATAGAGCAGCGCCTCGTCGTAGCTTCCCACATGGGTGTAACAGAGTCCCAGGTAGTACGCAAGTTTGGGATACTCCTCGCTCGAAGGCTTAGCTTGCAACAACTCATGCAAAGCTGCGTCATACTTCTTCTGCTGAAACAGACGGATTCCCTCTCGAAGGGCGCTGTCGGCCACAGAGCTTCCTGCTTTGGCTGGACTTTGGGCTTTCCGGGTGTTCTCGGTTCTGGAGACCGACCGCCCAACACCCTTGTTGGCCCCGCCCCTATCTGCGGGTGAGGAGTAGTTGTTCGTAGGCCTTCGCATGCTCATGGCTCACCGGATTCAGTTGAATAGCACTCAGCGATATCG
>PXEI01000490.1 GCA_003564775.1 Spirochaetaceae bacterium | reverse complement strand
CAGGCTCGCGTAGTTTCTCGGCATCAAACCCATACTCTTCATACAGTTGCTCGACACGGTTACGCTGAATCAGGTTTGGCGAGGTCACCAGCCGAGTCAGTGCCAACCGATCCGAATACCCCAGGTCAAAAGCTTCCTCAAGACGTTCTAACCCGCTCTCGGCATCTTCCACAAAGGTCAAGTAAAGCTCAGCCTGGCGAAACAAGGCTTCCTCGTCCTCCGGGTCACGTTCCAACAGTGTTGCATAAACATTCAGTGATTCTGAGTATGATCTAGCCTCGGTATACAGCCGCGCCAGCCTCAGCAGGACTCTGCGGTCTGCATCGCCCGGCTGTTCAAAGCGCGCCAGGAACTCAACCGCCTCGTCCTCTCGCCCAAGAGCCAGAGAAGTCTCGGCAAGCAGCAGCACAACCTCATGGTCCGAGTCGTCAACCTCGTGGGCTCTCAATAGCACATCGTAGGCCTCGTCAAACTGCTCCTCGTCACCAAGCAACACGCCTATATTATAGAGAACCGCAACATCAAATGGTGAGAGTTGCTCGGCCGCCTGCAGAACCTCAAGGGCTTCCGAGTTGCGCCCAAGGCGTGAGAGAGCATACCCGAGTGTCTGGAGAACTACGATGTTTTCAGGGTCCTGGCGACGCAAGTCCTCGAGTACACTCACTGCTGCAGTGAAACGTTCGCCCTGGATGTAGGCTCGCGCGAGATTATACGTAGAACTGGAGAGACTGGGGTCAAGATCCAAGGCACGGATGTAGTAATCCGAGGCCTGGTCATACCGACCAAGTTCGTAGTAGGCGTTACCTATGTTGAAGTACTCCAACGCCACATCCTGCCGCGAGACACCAGCCACACAGCCCATGAGTACCGTCGCAACCAGCAGGCCGACAACGAGGATGTACCCCGGCCTAGAGTCGAAGTACCGTCTCTTCAATCTTGCGCACCTGTGAGCGATAGAGGTTTGAAATTGTGGTGCCGTAGTCCGCCACCAACTGAATAATGTTGCGTGGCATATCCTCGGCGTCTTTCCCATTAAGGCGGTCTCCGGCATCACCCAAGCCAGGCAGAATATAGGCGGCATCGTTCAGAACTGGATCCATCCATAATGTGTAAATATGCACGTCCTCCAAGGCACGAACAAGACGCAAGGTGCCCTTGAGCGCCGAGATCACATTCAGAAACTTGATGGAACGCGGGCGCACGCCCTGCTTCTTAAGATACTGAATAATGGTGACCAGACTACCGCCGGTTGCGTTCATGGGGTCCGCAAAAACCAGGTCTTTGCCGTCGAGCATTTCCGGGTCAAAGTATGATCGCTCAAGGTCAAGCACGTACTCCATGTCACGTTCCTTACGCCTATCATCACGCTGGATACGGAACAGGGCAAAAGGGGTTACATACCCCGCCGATGAGTACTCCTGAATCTCTTTGGAAAGAATCATTGATGGAAGTAAGGCTCCACGCAGCATGACGCACATGACGCAGTTGGTGAGTTCAGAGTCGATGTTGGGAATTTTGTGAACGGCATAGTTCTGCACAGGAACCGCGACCGGGGTCTTCACAATAAGGTGGTTTTTCTCGTGGTTGTCCGGGTCCGTGTATGCGAGCGTAAAAAGCAGTTCATAGGCCCGCTGTACGTAGTACATAAACTCGGCATTCTGTGTTTGGACATCTCGCAGCTTGGCAATGAGACGTGACACCTCGCCATGAACACTGCGTGGGGTCTCAAAGGAGTAGACGCGAATCTGCTTTTCAGACCCGGTGACCTCTTGCATGAGTTTGCCCATGGCGTCATAGAGAGTAATCAGTGTCGATTTCTGCCGAGCAATCTCCTGCTGATCCGTGGTGGTACTCAGACGTGCTGCAGCGTCATTGACCTGAGAGTACAGCTCGTCCATTCTGCCGATATTGGTTTTATCACCATCTGTAAGGTAGCCGTCTAAATCGGCCGCGTGAAGAATGACCCGCTTCTCGGACATGGTTCTGGCGTCTCCTTTGCGGCACTATAGCACTTCACCGGGCACCGGACAAGAAGAACCACCGTATGGGAGGCAACAACACGGGCCATGTACAAGCGAGCACGTTCAGGCCCAGCTCGCACATGGCCCATGCGTTTACATGATAGGCGCTCCAAAGGCAAGACCAAGCGCAAATGCGCGGTTGTCGTCAAGAGCGTCGGTCAAAATGGCGTCTATGACAAACTTGTAGCGGCTCAATGCCGGATTCGCTGCAATGTCTATGCCGATGCCGGTGTTAAATACACCGCGGTCAAAAGCGTTTGCACCCACGGGGTGATTACTGTACGAGAAGTTACCAAAGTCGTTAATCCAGTGCACATAACCCTGGAACACATCCGGAAAGAGCTGAAGATCAAAACCCATGCCAAAGTCGATTGCCTCATCACCCGGACCTCTATCGCCAAAGGTTTTCCCTACCACCATTGTGGTCTCAGCTGGCATTCCAAAGAAGGACCCGGGATAGGTTGCCGCAAGGTAGATCTGCTGAGT
>PXEI01000060.1 GCA_003564775.1 Spirochaetaceae bacterium | reverse complement strand
TATAGTCATATAGTATCTAAGTATTCAGGTAGGCCTGTACCGACAAAGAGGAGGTTCGCAGGTGCCAAGAAGATTTACCGCAGATGAAGAGCAGCGTATAGGTGCGGCCCTTGTGGAGGCCGGTCGCGGTATCATGGGACTGCGTGGGGTTCGCAAAACCAGCATTGACGAACTGGTGAATGCTGCTGGCATTGCAAAAGGAAGCTTCTACCGCTTTTACCCAAGCAAGGAGGCTCTGGCATTGGAGATCCTGGCCGAGTGGGAACGTGAGTTCCACCAAGGTATATCCCGCCGCTTTGAAGCCTCCGCCCCTCATGGGCATGCCGAGGTGGCAGATGTGTTGCGCGCGGTTTTCCTGGAGGACTTTCCGCAGCAGGTCCAGGAGTCGGGGCTGCAAGGCCTGATGGATGCCGAGGAAATTGCGCACATGCAGCAACGGGCGGACGCAGAGTATCGGCACCGTATGGACGAGCAGGACCTGCGCCTGTTTGAGCGCCTGCGGCCACTGTTTGTGGCTGCCGGGCTGGAAGCAGCCGTACCCGAGGAGGTCATTATCTCGGGACTGCGACTGTTGTTTGACGCAGGACTCAGCACCCTGGGAAGCCACACAACCGGGCCGCTTGAGCCAGCACATTATCACCATGCTTTTAACGAGCTGCTGCATGGGTTCTTACTGAGGGTGTTCAACACCAGCCCTCCAACGAGCCCCCGCAGATCCCAAAGGAGTGCACAATGAATACATCGACCCAAGATCCGAACCCCCTGATTGAGGTTCGTGACCTTGAGTACCGTTACCCAGCGGCAGATAGCCCCACCTTGTGTGGCCTGTCCTTTCGCCTGGGAGCCGGTGATATCTACGGTTTTTTAGGGCCAAGCGGTGCCGGAAAGTCTACCACGCAGAAGATTCTGTATAAGCTGCTGTCCGGATATACCGGCTCGGTGCAGATTGCCGGGCGTGAAGTTGCGGCCTGGGGGCCTGAGATCTATGCAGCAATGGGCATTGGCTTTGAGACACCAAACCTGTATCTCAAGCTTACCGGGCGCGAGAACCTGGAGTTTGCACTAGCTCTTCATGGGTCACGCGGCTTGCCCAGGTCGGGCGGCTTGCCCGGTCTGCGCGCCCCAACCACCTTGCGCACCGAGTTTGGTTCCGCACGAACCAAGATCGACATTGACTCCGCCGTAGAGCGGCTTGGGCTTCAAGATGCAGTCGACGCCCGAGTAGAGACCTATTCCAAGGGTATGCGCATGCGACTTGCTTTCATTCGCGCGGTGTTGCACGGCCCTGGTTTGCTGTTTCTGGACGAGCCGACATCGGGCCTGGATCCGCTCTGGTCGCGCCAGGTAAAGGACTGGATTCTGGAGCTACGCAGCGGCGGAACTGCGGTGTTTATTACAACCCATTCTATGGAACTGGCAGACGAGCTCTGTGATACCGTGGGCTTCCTTGTTGACGGAAGCTTGATAGCGCAAGAGAACCCGGCACGGCTCAAGCAGCAGTATGGGCGGCCCGGCATTGTGGTTCAGGGCGTCGGCGCTGACGGAAAGGTGGTTGAGCAGGAGATGCGGTACGATGACCTGCTTCATGGAGATGCGGTCAACGGAATGCAGAGCATCACCCGGGTTGTGAACCGCGAGGTCAGTCTGGAACAGGTCTTCCTCCAGGTGACCGGCCGCAGCCTGCAGCGAGCAGCATCATGATACCTGCGCAGAGGGTCGCGATGGCAGATAGCGTCATGAGTTCCGCTGGCAATTTCCCCAGTTCGGCCGTGGCGTCTCAACTACGGCTTTTGGGCACCGAGATTCGGCTGCAACTGCGCAACGGATTCTACGCCGCGTACGTGGTAATGACGGCCATGTTCTTTGTCCTGCTTGTTTTGTTGCCCTCCGCATGGCGCGAAACGGGTTTCACGGTGATTGTGCTCATGGACCCTGCCTTTATGGGCTTCTTCTTTGCCGGGGGGCTGGTATTGCTTGAGCGCGAGCAGGGCGTGCTCTCGTTCGTACTCACTCGGGGCCGTGGTTTTGCGTCGTACTGGCGCGCTAAGGTTGGGGCGATTCTGGCACTTGCGGTTCTGGTTGTGGCGGTGCTGTGGGCACTGGCAGTTGTGTTGGGCTTTGTCTCGGTGAATGCGGTGGGGCTGCTTTACCTTGGTGCGGGTCTTGTTCTAAGCATTCCGGCGTTTTTTAGTCTGGGCGTGGTTATGGCTGGCTGGAAGCCGCGTATTTTGGAGTACTTTGTGTACTCGAGCATTGCTCTGCTCCCGTTGATGTTCCCTTTGGTTGAGCTTTTCGGCTGGCCGGTTGGCCTGTGGGGCATGCTGTCCCCGGTCTGGGGCGGCTTTGTTCTGATAAGCTCCATGTTTGGGCCAACCCGCAGCCTGCTGGAGATAGGTGGGGCGGTTTTCAGCCTTGTTATCTGGAACGTGCTGGCATACCGGTGGGCTGGGCATGCCTTTGCGCGCCTGGCGGGCATTGGTGCGGACGCGCGTCCGGGCTCACAAGGGGGGGGG
>PXEI01000390.1 GCA_003564775.1 Spirochaetaceae bacterium | reverse complement strand
GTCCCGATGTACGCATGATCCGAATATGAGCCGCGAGCGTCTTCCGAATGCGGTTCGGTTGCACAAACAACCCCCCGGCAATCATGAGTGCAAAGAAGGAGAAGAACAGGATCTTCATGGCGATATCGTAGCGGCCGGTGAGAACTGACACTGGCGCTACTACCAGTCCAAAGCTACGCATTACTGCGACCATGACCGACCCGATGATACCACCGGTAAAACCAATGTTGTAAATGTTGTACCCATCATGAAAGCGCAACATTGCGGAGGCTAGAGGTGGCGCTATAAAGCCGACCAGCACTCCAACAGTCATACCAATAGCAATCCCGGCCCGTGGCTCGAATCCTGCGCCAAACGCCAGAAAGCTCACCAAAGGCCCAAGCGTGGTTGCAAAAAAGCCTATCAAGGCGTAGTTGCGAAAGGACTCATGTCGTACCGCAGCATAGAGGAATACTCCAATGAAAATTGGCCAGATGTTCCAAATGTTCTTGCCGAAAAACGCAAACCCAATGACCGTGAACACAGCAGCAATAAACGGACCGTTGGCGTCAATTTTGTAGATTGCCATAAGCCCAATGCACACAAACCCGCACAGACCGGCATTAATGAGGGTCGCGCCAGCTCCACCAATCTCAAGATAGTCACTTAAAAGAACACTCTGCGACTGCAAGATACGCAGCATTCCGGGAAGTAGATCATGTATCGGTTGTAGAAAGAGCCCGACGAGTATCAACAGCGTGGGCAAGGCCATGAGAAATGCCATCTGCCATTTACGTTGTTGCCAATTTATCACTGATCCCTCCAGCGAAAAAGTATTAGATGTCACGCAGACTACGGGCGAATGTAAAATACGTCAAGTAGCGGCGGCAATCTTGAGCATTATTGCCTTTTGCGATAGGCTGAAATTTCGATGTTGGTTTCGTTGTGCAGCGGCGGCAGTCGTGCACCGGGAGTAAACTATGCTGCTTGAAATGTGTTCAGACATTCCTGTCACCTCAGAGATCATTGCAACCATTGCAGGCGACGTGTACCGCCGTCAACTCATTCATGACCCGGAGTTTGTCAGATCCTTCGACGGCACATGGGACTCACCCTTGCACCAACAAGTGGTACATACCACCGGTCAGCTACTTGCCGGGTTTCAGCTTGGCTCGAATGAGCTTTTCAGCCGATATCTTTCCTGGTTCAGCGTAATTGCGCGTGGGGCAGGCATACAGGGCCACCAACTCCGCGACCATCTTCGACTGTATCGTTTCTCCCTCCGCGATCATGTGGCTCCTGAGTCATGCACACGGATTGAACACCTGATCGATGCGGGTGAAGCAGCGCTTAGCACTACCCCGCACGCGGTGCGCTGTTGCTCAACACCAAAGCAACCTTACACCGATCTGTGCCAGATGTATCTCGCAGCATTGCTCGACGGGGACAAACACATGGCGCATGAGGTCATTGACAGTTACCTGAGTGAACACGCAGACCTCCGGGGTGTCTACACTCACGTCTTGCAACCGGCGCAACACGAACTCGGAAGATTATGGGAGATTGGCAAGATCAGCCCGGCCGAGGAACACCTTGGTACAGCAATCACTCAGTCAATCATATCTGGTTTTGACCACCGACTATTTCGCAACAAGCGTGTTGGAAAGAGCTTTGTCGGCGGCTGCCTTGATTCGGAACGCCATGATATGGGCATGCGTTTCGTAACTGCATTTTTTGAAATGGATGGGTGGGACACCTATTTTCTTGGCGCAACAACGCCGCGCTCGGGGCTTATTGAGTTCCTCAGGAACAAGCAACCGAGTGTGGTTGGGCTTTCGTGCAGCCTTGGGCTCCACCTTCCAGCACTCAAGTCTACAATCGCAGAAATCCGCGAACAACCCGAACTCCGCACGACACCGGTTATTGTCGGCGGGTATCCATTCAATGCGGATCCCTCGCTTGTGGGGCTCGTAGGAGCTGACTCCTACGCGGCTGACGCCGACCGCGCCGTTCGCTGTGCCGAGCTGGCTTTGGCCTCATTACCGAGTTCAAGATCGCGTTCAACAAAGAGTGAGTCCCCCTGCCCCGCCTGATGTGGTACTTGGGACAGCAACTGGAGCGCAACAGAGGTGCAGGATATTAGAAGCGACCTACTCACATGGGTCAAAGAAGGACGAACGCCAATAGCCTTGGCGACAGTAATAGAGCTTGAAGGCTCCGGTTTACGGAAGCCGGGGGCGACGCTGGCGGTCTCTGCCGATGGAGAGATCCTTGGCTCGATAAGCGGTGGGTGCGTGGAGCCGCAGGTACTGGAGAAAGCTGAAGCAATCATTTCACACGCCCGCACTGCACATACACCGAGCATGGCGCCGCAGCGTTCCGGCACGGAACAGGCCGCACTTCTCCGCCTGGAAGCCGACACCGACCCTTTGCACAGCCCCTTAGCTCCATGTTCAACGGCTATGGAGATTGCACTGTGCCTGCTTGACGCCAAGGTACTCGAACAGGTCGAGCGCGCGTGTTCTGAGTCCTTAC
>PXEI01000318.1 GCA_003564775.1 Spirochaetaceae bacterium | reverse complement strand
CTTGTGCGTGAGAGTCTTCAGGGAGGTACAGCGAGATACCGCGGCCGGTCGCCAGCCAAAGCCGTCCAACCTTGTCTTCAAGAATGGCAGTGAGCGTGTTGTCACTGAGACCATCGCGTTCGGTCAGGTGAGTGAAGGTATCTGTATCGGGATGATACCGACTTAACCCGCCGCTTGAGCTACCAATCCAGAGCTGGCCGTGGCGGTCTTCAAACAGCGTCCGGATAGCGGAACTTGAGAGGCCTGTTGGGTCGGTTGGATCGTGCTGATAACAGTGGAGTCGTTCAACTCCTGAGTCATAGCGACAGAGTCCGTTGTTTGTAGCAATCCATGTCGACCCGCTTTCAAGTGGCAGAATGTCGTACACCAGGTTATCGCTCAACGAACCCGGCAGATCCGCGTCGTGGCGGAATGTCACCTGCTCTCCGGTCAAAGGATCATACCTGAGCACTCCTGAGTTGTAGGTGCCGATCCAGTAGCGCCCTTCGGCGTCCTGAATCACCGGGTATACGATGCTCTCCGGCAGCTGAACATCCGGGTGGAACTCACGTCCCCACTGCTCAAAGTCGTCGCTCTCAGGTCGGTATCGCTGCACCCCACCCTGCGTTGCTATATAGATTCGTCCCTCGGGACTCTCGTAAATTCTGTTCACAATATCGTTCGCCAGGCTGAACTCTTGATTCGGATCATTGCGGTAGTAGCGGACCTTGTCTTGGCCCGGTTCTACGCTCCCTGGGAGTGCTGTGCCGCCAACTGTCACCACCCCTCCACCGTAAATGCCAATCCAGAGCCGGTTTGTCTGGTCACGATGTAGAGCCTGTATGCGGCCCCGCGGAAGCGGTGGGATACCCGGGAACCCAAAATCACGTTTGTTGGGATTCACCGAATGCACGCCAGCGCCGTTGGTACCTATCCATAGATTACGGCGCGAGTCCTGGTAGAGAGAGTACACAACGTCGTGTGCCAGCTCCCCGCGAGTCTCCGCCCCGCTCCCCATTTCCTCCCCGCTCCCGCTGGCCCCGTAGGAAAAGGAGTGTCGGTTTCCTTCGGCATCCAGCGCGAACAACCCACCGCCCCAGGTAGCAACCCAAAGCGTGTGGTCGTGAGTCCGCAGTAGTGTGTACACACGGTTGTCGGGAAACTCTATTCGTTCAGTCTCGCCTGACGCCCGACTGTATTGAACTACCCCACCTTCCCACACTCCAAGCTCAAGAACACCTTCCTGGCCCTCTATAATGCGCATAACCGGATCACGTAGCATTGGGTCAGACTCGGCAACAACTTGGTTGGCATCAGGATCGAAGCGCGACAGGCCGCCGTTACTCCCGATCCAGAGCATGCCTTGAGCATCAAGATGCAGCGCTCGCACAATTGAGCCGGGTACCTGGTAGTGGTGCATGCGTTGCTGCTCGGGGTCGTAGTAGTCAAGCCCGGCGGAAGTGCCAATCCAGACACCGCCGTCCTTGAGCGGGAGCACCGCAATGACAAGATTGCTCGACAGCCGCATCGCCCCGGAGGATTGTGCATCTTCAAAATGCCGGAACTCACCGCTGTTCTGATCAAAACGTACCAATCCCCGATACGTTCCGAGCCAGATTACATCGGCATCCGCGTCGTAGGCCATGGTCTGGATGAGGTTGTGAGGTAAAACATTGTCCTCAAAGGGTTCATGCCGGTATATCCGGAAGTTCGCTCCGTCATAACGATTGAGACCGCCCTGCGTACCAAACCAGATGAACCCGTGTTTGTCTTCAATCACTGACGAGACGGCCAGATTTGACAACCCGGATTCACGATCAACGAGGTCGAACAGCAGTTTAGATCCGCCGTCAAAAAAATCCCTGGCACACAGGCTACCGGTCGCGATCACGAAGAACGACAAGAGCAAAGCTACGAAACGAGCCTTCTTCATCAAACACGCATCCTTGCTTCGCACTATACCAATTCCTATCCTATGTGGAAAGAAGACGGGCATTGTTCTGATACTCAGGAACTGCCGCCAGCAGGTAGGCGAGGGCTAAGACCAAGGGAAAACCCAGCAGCCAGAACACCTGCCGCAACATAGAAAATGAAGGTTGTGCTGTAGGCGCGCAGAACTACGCCATGAACATCGAATCCGGCCTGAAGAACCACCCCTCCTATGGCGGCACCAAGCATGGAACCACCAAAGCGCACCATGCTATAGAGTCCGGCTGCGGCGCCAGCCTGAGACTGCGGCGTGGCGGCTAAAGCATAGATATGCAGTGCGGCAAGGCAGAGCCCAGCCCCTAAACCGTGAATAACTACCGCAACAAGGACCGGCAACGGCGATCCGCCCTCGGGAAGAAACAAGAACACAAACATTGCAGCCACCTCAATCAGAAGACCCAGGACAATTTGTGTTCGGCGGCCACTGCGATCAATCATGATCCCGCCAAGACGCATGGTAACCAGCAGTGCGGTAGCGTGTAATGTCAGTACCAACCCAACGGCCGAGGCCGGATATCCATGTAGATCCGTAAGCAGCAACGGCACGATAAAGGAGATGCCG
>PXEI01000239.1 GCA_003564775.1 Spirochaetaceae bacterium | reverse complement strand
CTCGGAAAGAATAATTCGTTTTACCTTTCGTCGCGGTTCGGAGGTGAGAAAACCGGCGGCTCTTCTATGACCACCGCCGCCAAAGATATTGGCGACAAGACTTACATCGGTCTCATCTACCGAGCGAAGACTACCGACGCAGTTCCCGTCCTCGTCGTCACGCAGAAAGGCTATGGCGCGAACCCCGGCAACTCCAAGTAACATGTCATACACCGTGGATGAGTCGCGAGCCTCATGTCCAAGTTCCTCAATATCCGCGCGGGTCTGGTAGGTGATAAGAAGCTGACCGTCAAAGTGTGACTCGGCGCGTTCCAGTATTCGGCCCAGAAGTTTGCGTGATACAAAACTCTGGCCCCCAAATATGCGGTGATAGGTCTCGCGGGGACTTGCTCCGGCCTGAATGAGACGGGCCGCGCTTGCAACGCTTTCGTGGCCACTGCTTTCCAAATGCCGGAAAAAGCCGGTGTCGGTTGCAAAGCCCAGGAAAAGATAGCGTGCCTCAAAGGGGTCCGGGGAGGAGCCAGCAAACTCAATGATACGTTGCACCAGTAAGGCGGCAGCCGGCGCGCTGCTGTCTACGTAGCTAACACCGTCGAACTCTTCAAGCATGGGATGATGGTCCAGTATCGCCAATGGCAGCCCCGCAATATCAGACTGAAGCTTTTCCCCAACCCTGGCTGGCCCGGAGCAGTCAAGAATAAGCACCGCGGGGTTCTGGTCGTTGGCTTTGAAGCGGGGGTCTATACGCGGGAGAAATATTGACTCCATCTCGCGGATCTCGGAACGGTCAAAAGGGCCAGCGTTGAAGTAGCGCACCTTCTTTCCGTTGCGTTCTAAGTAGTGCCCCATGGCAAGCGCCGAACCAAGGCAGTCGGCATCCGGGTCTATATGGCCAAGTAGATAGTAGGTATCAAACGCAGAAAGATACTCCTCAATGGCGGAAAGTGCGGAGTCTGAGCTGTTCACGCGGGGATCCTTTTTTTTCTGATAAAATGGGCTCATTCCGGACCTTGAGTCCAGGTTGAGCCCGGTCAAACATTGCTAACGAATTTGAGGTACTTGTTCTACGTCGAAAAGACCGGCAACGTCCGCGTTGCCCGAGAGAATTCCCCAGGAATGATGGTCGTAGTTTTCCCTAACAAAGAGGTTAAGGTGCGAGAACTCATTGTTAAGGTATACCAACTGCATGTATGGAGCGGTTTTGCTGTGGGTGTGAATGATTCTTCCCTGTCCAGCGGCCACGACAAACCACTCAATAGGAAGATAAAGTTCACCTAAACGATTATTGCTGGTGGTGTACTCCACTTTGTACCCCATAGAGTGAGCGTAAACACGATTCGCGTAAACCGTTCGGACAAACACCGTGGGCTGATCTTGCTGAGCATAGAGCCCCGCTGTGACTATCCCGAAAATAGCGGCGGCCAGGACGAGCTTTTTCACGGTATCCTCCTCAAAAGGCAGTTCATTGGATTTGTGTCTCCGGCGAGCCGGATTGTACCTATAAGAATACTGAATTCGCCCGAAAATGCAAGCTCAAGCTACGCAGAATTAACGCTAAAGAACACCCAGGCTTGCAAGCAGTACGGCCTTGATGGTGTGCTTACGGTTCTCGGCTTCGTCAAAAACTCGCGACTGCGGGCCCTCAATGACCTCGTCGGTCATCTCATTTCCGCGAACAGCTGGAAGACAGTGCAGAAAGACACTGTCCTTTTTGCGGGTAGCCGACATCAACTCCGAGGTCACCCGGTACGGGGCGAGCATCTTCAAACGTCCGGCAGCCTTGTCTTCTTCGCCCATCGATACCCAGACGTCGGTATAGACTACATCGGCTCCCGCTACTCCTGCAAAGGGGTCGGTTGTGATGGTAATTTCGGAACCGGACTCACGTGCAAACTCACGGGCCTGATCTACGGAGTAGGAATCTGGAGTGAGTTCGGCAGGCGCGGCGGCGGTGAAGTGGAGGCCAAGCTTGGCACAACCGAGCATGAGTGAGCGAGCCACGTTGTTGCGAGCGTCGCCGACGTAGACAACACGGCGACCTTTGAGATCGCCGAAGTTCTCTGCGATCGTCTGCAGATCAGCCAGTATCTGGGTAGGGTGGTACAGATCGGTCAGGCCGTTGTACACCGGTACACCTGAATACTCGGCAAGCTTTTCTACAACGCCCTGGTCAAAGCCACGAAACTGTATAGCGTCGAACATTCGTCCCAGTACCCGGGCGGTGTCCTCGACAGTTTCTTTCTTTCCCAGGTGTATATCAGTGGGGGAGAGGAAGACCGGGTGGCCGCCCTCCTCAGCAAAGGCGGTCTCAAAGGCGCACCGGGTGCGAGTAGAAGGCTTCTCAAAAATGAGGGCCAGGGTGTAGCCCTCCAGCCGCCGACCTCGGCGTCCTTCATGAGACTCTTTCTTCAGTTGAGCTGCAAGCTCAACCAGGGAATGAATTTCCTCGGCGGTGTAGTCGGCAAGACACAGTAGTGAACGGCCCTTGAGGTCCGATATCGCCATGGAGTACTCCTCGCGTGCGGAGTGTATG
>PXEI01000387.1 GCA_003564775.1 Spirochaetaceae bacterium | reverse complement strand
CGGCGGGCGCGGTGAGCCGTTCGACTTAGTGTTGCTTGACTGGTACATGCCGGGCGGGGTCGGTGGCGCTGAGGCGTACCGCCGGATCAGGGCGGTGCAGCCTACCTTACCGGTACTGGTAGTTGGTGCCGAGGACTCGCTCGTGGCAGCGGAGCTATCAGATGCCGCTCCGGCGGGTCACGGTTTTGCGCTGAGTAAACCGGTAATTGCATCTGCCTTTCGGAACGCCGTGGAGCGACTTCTGGCGGACCCGAACCAACATGCCAAACGGCATGGAACGACAGAGGCACCGTCTTTCATCGGGCGCCGTATTCTTCTGGTAGAAGACAACGAGATCAACCAGGAGATTACACAGTTCTTTCTTGCGCCTACCGGTGCAGACACCGTAACCGCTTCTAACGGAGCGGAAGCGTTTGAAGCCGTTGCAGCGGATGACGGAATAGACCTCATACTCATGGATCTGCAGATGCCGATTGTTGACGGCTTTGAGGCTGCCCGGAACTTGCGCAGCAATGGATTCAAGGGGCCAATCATAGCGCTTTCCGCTGCGGCTACTCCCGAGGAACAATCGCGAGCAACCGAGGCCGGGATGAATCAACACCTGCCGAAGCCGGTTGAGCAGGAAGACCTCTACCGCGTGTTGTCGCGATGGCTGGGGCCTGGTGTGCCGGAACTCGGCACCGAGTCGCCGACGGCAGGTCGTGCCGTGGAGAGCGGGACATTGCTCCCGACCTCTCTTTCCGGTTTTGATATAGAGGTAGGCTTACGGCGTTACGACGGGGATCAGGGTTTCTATCGTGATCAGCTGCTGCGATTTCGGGAGGCAATAGAACAACGCTATCATGCGCTACCCGAGATGCTGCAACAAGGGGATCTTGAGGCGGCCGCCCACACCGCCCACGGTCTCAAGGGAACCGCAGGCGCCGTTGCCGCAACGCGCCTGCATACCCTGGCAAAGCGCGTGAACGACCTGCTTACCCGTGGCGAGCAGGTGCCCGAAGAGGTGCAGGAAGCAATCTTGTATGCCTTGGAGGACGCGTCCAGCAACTTGGCGGCACTGGGATCTGTAGAGGCACTAGATCCGGTTGCGCCTGAGTTGCCGGACAGCAAGGCTGTCAAGGCGCTTCACACGGCACTCTCAAGGAATGAGTTTGTTGATTACGAGCTTGTTATCGAAGCCAAGGCCTATTTGCATTCGGTCTGTGAATCTGATAGGTGTCATGAGCTTTTCAGACTTGTCGATGCGTTTGAGTCCGACCAAGCGCGGGAACTTCTGGAACGCATGCTCAAAGAAAAAGGGATAGAACTCGTATGAGTGAGGAAACACCAAAACCGAGTCTGCTGATAGTTGATGACGAGCCAGCAAATCTTCACGTTCTAGCGCGCCTAATGCGGGAAGAGTACCGCATTGTTGTTGCAAACTGTGGGGAAAAAGCCTTGGAGCTGAGCCGAAGCGAGCCCAGGCCAGACCTTATCCTATTGGATGTGCAGATGCCGGATATAGACGGCTTTGAGGTATGCCAGCGGCTTAAGGAAGACCCTGCTACAAGCTCAATTCCAGTTATCTTTGTCACGGCCAGAGACTCAAGCGGAGATCAAGAAGCGGGTTTTGCACTTGGTGCGGTTGACTATGTGTCAAAACCGTTTCAGCCTGCCGTGGTACGTGCCCGAGTGCGAACTCATATGCGACTCAAGCAGAAGACAGACCTCCTCGAGAGGCTTGCTTTACTTGATGGGCTGACCGATATACCGAACCGGCGCAGTTTTGAAGACCACAGCGAGCGGGAGTTTCGGCGGGCAGAGCGTGACCGAGGGGCCCTCTCGGTAATCATGATGGACATAGACAACTTTAAACCCTACAACGACCATTATGGACATGGCCCCGGTGACGACTGCCTGCGACGTGTGGCCCGAGCTTTGTCTCGCGTGGCAGGAAGACCCGGGGACATTGTTGCGCGCTACGGCGGTGAAGAGTTTGTGGCACTGTTGCCCAGCACCGCCGCCAAGGGGGCTGCCGAGCTTGCCGAGCAGTTCCGCAGTGCGGTAGAGGCCCTTGGGATTCCACACGCGTACTCGGATGCCGGGAAGCTAGTGACCCTGAGCCTTGGGGTGGCTACTACCTTGTTTGCAGAGGATGAGCGTGGTTCAGAAAAACTCGGAGGGCTTCTCTCTCGCGCCGATAATGCTCTATATGAGGCAAAAAGGTTGGGCAAGAACAGGGTCTTCTGTGCGTAGAGTGCTCTCTCGGTGATCGCCTCGGTGATCGTCACAGCGGTCGTGACGCCGAACGACTACGGGCGCGGAAGATGAACATGAAAGACGGTGCCGACACCAAGCTCGGACTCAACCGTGATCTTCCCTTTATGTAACCGCACAAACTCATTGCAGACCGTGAAACCCAGGCCGGTGCCAGCCTCGGACCGTGTTCCTTTGGTAGACGCCTTAATTGAGAAATCGAAAATGTCGGCCCGCTGCTGCTCGGTCATTCCTACACCGGTGTCCGTGACCGATGTCACAATGTCCTCTGTGTTCG
>PXEI01000360.1 GCA_003564775.1 Spirochaetaceae bacterium | reverse complement strand
TCTGCGGCACATGCAGGTGACCCAGTGCTACGTACTGACAACAGGCCGGGAAGACTCCGGCGCCAACATGCGCCAGAGACCCAACGTAGAGCTCGCGTACGCCGTCGCCCTCCATTGTTGTGCCACCTGCTGTAAAGAGGTGTCCCATGCCAATGATGGGTACATCGTCCCCCAGCTCCGCACGCATCTGCTCGGCACAGGCACCCACCGCAGCGTAGTGTGCCCGGATGCCGTCCATCAGCTTCTGCTCCTTGTCCTCCAGGCTCTCACCGGCCTCGGCGGTGCGAATATCGCGGTCACGCAGATACGGCACGGCGCAGACAATAAGCTCCGGCATGTTCTGCTTGTCGCGGAGTACCAGTACCTCATCTGCCGGGTCTTCGGAAGGGTTGCCCACAACATGCACATGCAGCGCCCTTAGCAGTTCCCGGGGCGCATTGAGAAAGGACGGTGAGTCATGGTTTCCGGCAATAAGCACCACATGGCGACAGCACGATGCGGCTACCCGGCAGAGAAAGCGGTAGTAGAGTTCCTGGGCCCTATTGCTGGGTGCGGTCGTGTCAAAGACGTCACCGGCCATAAGTAAGACATCGACCTTGTTCTTCTGAATAGTATCCGCCAGCCAGTCCAGGAAGGCTTCAAACTCCTGGTAGCGCTTTCTGCCGTAGAGTGTCCGGCCAAGATGCCAGTCGGCGGTGTGAAGGATTTTTATCATGCGGCTCCCAGAGCGGAATACTCCCATATCAATTGCTCCGCGTTGGTTACACGAAACTTGTCCTCCCAGTGTAGCCTATGGTTTTTTGCTTGACAAGTTGTCACAATAACGGAAAATAGAGGTATGAAGACCTTAGCAGTAGGTGAGTTCAAGAGCCGCTTTTCCGAGGTTCTCAAGCAGGTTCAGTCTGGGGAAGAAGTAATTATCACCTACGGAAAAAACAAGGACAGCGTTGCGGCTCTTATTCCGATATCCGCCTATAAACCCAAAAGCGCAATCAGGCTTGGCATGCTTCGGAACAAGTCCGCCATTTTCCATGATGATTTTGAAATGACAGAACAAGAACTCGCTGGATTATGACCTACCTATTGGATACACATATCATAATCTGGACGCTCTTCGAACCCGACAGGTTGTCGAGTGAAATTAAACAGATCCTGGAAAATGACACCGATCTAAAGGCCGTATCTGGAATAAGTCTCTGGGAGATATCCTTAAAGTACTCCTTAGGCAAACTAGAGCTATCAGAGCTCAACCCGGATCAGGTGCTTGAAGCCATCCGCGAGTCAGGTTTTGAGATTCTTGAACTGTCTTCTGAATTAATGGCGTCGTACTATCAGCTACCGAAGAAAGAAGATCACAGAGACCCTTTTGATAGAATGCTGGTTTGGCAATCTATAGCGATGGGATACACAATGATTTCGCACGACTCAAAGATTAAACAATACGTTCCATCTGGACTAAGGCTCATTACCAACTCATGAACGTGCGGCGCGGCGTGGAGGTGGCGCGGCGTGGGGCCTACCCGAGTAGCTGAGTGAGTGCGAGCTCGATCATTGAAAAGTTGATCAACTCCTGTTCCAGGCGGAGTCGGGGGCGGATACGGTCAAAGCGCAGATCATTGTAGAGCACAGCCTCATCGGCATTCAGGTAGGGAAGGTCTACTCGTGTAGGCGCGGACTCAACTCCCCACTGCAGCTCGTGCGCATCTAAGGTGTGGCGGTCCATGAGAAGTGAACGTGTATGTGGAAACACGCGTCGGAACTGATCCAGGATGGCAAATCCATGCGTGTCGATATCGCCCCAGTAATAGATTTCCGCACGCTCAAGCCAATTGGCATTGCGCAACTGCCCAAAATGATATCCGCGCCCGAACACCGCAACGGCTCCGGGGACGGGGGGCAAGGAAAGAGCGGTCACGTCGTTCTCTAACACAAAAACTCGCTGCACCAGCTTCGGAGACCAGTGGCAAAACTCAGCAGTGGGAACCGTGATGTCAGAGAAGCCAGCGGGGCGCAAGGTATCATCCAGAATGCGCACGCGCATAAGCTCCGGCCGGGGCGTAAATCCGTAACGGCGATCGAACTGCGCAGCACCACTCCAAGCGTAGTCTACGGACTCGGGCGGTAACGCAAGATCGAGCCAACGGCTTAGCACCGCGCGGTGATGTTCAACAAACTTGGTGTCCACCATGGGGACCGGGAGTTGCCGCAGATAAATGCCCGGCTTCGGGTTCGCACGCACCCAGAGCACGGTGTCTATCAGGCGCCCCAGGTCGAGATCCGAGTGTTCCAGGAGCTCAAACGGCCGCGAACGCGCGTGGGGTAGGATTTCCGGAAGGCGTTCCTGCAGAATTGCAACGGCTTCACGGAAGCGGGCCAGCTCGGCCGAGGCGCCCCCTTTGAGAAAGCGTGCAAGATTATCTATAGAATCAAAGCAGATCGCTGCTGGTACACGGTTGGTACCTAACTGCCGGTGGCGGTGCTCGCGCCATTCCACATTGGGGCCGGAGCCTGTTTCCAGGTAGCGTCGCGCCCAGTCCTGTACCGCCGGAAAGTTCTCACTCATCTCACGGGCCGACGGTGGCTTAACGGGAACACGGAACGGGAAGGACGGGGTGGGGGGCACGCGGTTCGGTCTGGAGTCTGCTGGCGCGCCCGGCGCTTCTCCGGCTACGGCATCCGGCTCCAGCTCCAGCTCCGGCTCCAGCTCCAGCTCCATGCGCAGGAACTCACCTTTTCGCCATCGCGCTAAGAGGCGTGTCCGAATATCCTCCGGGGTCAACAGGCTCACGACGCGCCGCTCTCCTCGGATGCGGTCCGTCCCTCCTGAGCAGCCTGTCCCTCGTGAGCAGCACGGTTGGCTCGATACTGCTCAATACTCAGGCACTGCAGCACCGAACTCTTACCGTCCGGGTTGTAGACAAAACCAACGGTGGAGACGTGAGGCTCTATGATGTGAATTTTCTGCAGCGGCGTCACAATCAGCAGCTGCAGGTTCAACTGTTGGAAGAGACGAAGCCCAAAGCGAGCAGACTCATCCGAGCCGCGGCCAAAGGCCTCATCAATGACCACGAAACGGAAACTGCGTGAGCGAGTCTCGCCCCATTCCAGACCAAACTGATAGGCCACACTAGCCGCCAAAACGGTGTAGGCCAACTTCTCTTTCTGTCCGCCGGATTTACCGCCGGAGTCGGTGTAGTGCTCGTACTCGGTGTCGTCTTCGCGCCAGCGTTCAGAGGCAGCAAAGGTATACCAGTAGCGGACATCGGTCACTTTTTGAGTCCATCTGCGGTCGATATCGGTGGAGCCTTCTCTGCCACGAAAACGGTCAATGATTGCCTTCACCAATCCGAACTTGGCCTCGGCGTACTGCTCGTCCTCCGAACCGGTGATCGCACCGGTGGTGCAGTTACGTAGTTCCTGTTGAAAGCTACGCACCTCCTGATCCGGACTGGTCAAGGCCTCCAGACGAATATAGCGATCCTTCTCGTACTCAATCGACTCAAGTGACTTGTTAATAGCCTCGATGCGTTCCTTGATTACGCGGCTTTCCTTGACCAGCTGGGCCTGGAAGTTGGCGATCTCACGGATAGCGTTCTCATTCAGGAGGGTCTTAAAGCGTGCCTCGAAACGTGGTAGATCATCTGCACGCAACCGGCGAAGCAGCTCCATGAACTCATCTCCGGCCTCAACAGATGCATCTATCTCCCGTGTCTCGGAAGGGTAGTCGCGCCGGAAGTCCTGCATCTGCCCACTTATTTGTTCACCCAAGCGTTTGAGCTGTTTCTCAACTGCGTCAATGCGAGTCTGAAGTTGTGTTCGGAGCTCTTGCTGCATCTTGTCCGCGTTCCTAATACTCAGCGTCCTGTCGCCAAGCTGTTGCTTGTGTAGCTCGTCTATGGCTTGTGATAGATCATCCCAGCTCTGGGTCGATGTCTCCGCAGTCTGCCTGTCCTCGGCCAACTGTTCACCTTCAGCGCGGAGGCGCTCCTGCACTGTCGCGAGCTGTGCCTTGACCGAATCAAGCTCGCTTCGGGTCTTCTTCATGCGTTGCTCAAGTGCCTCAAGTTGAGATGCAAGGGTGGCCAGAACATCGGAGGACTGCTCGAGCTCGCTCATTTCCGCTTGAATGTTGGCAATTTTGCTGGCAAGCGGGGTCCAGTTGATCTCTGCGAACGAGGTTACCGCAGACAACTGGTACAGGCGCTCTTTGCGATCTTCTTGCTCCCGTTTCTGCGCTTGAAGCTTGCCGTACTGCGCAGCTGCAGCCGCAAGCTCTTCTTCTAGCCTGCGAGTCTCGTTCTGCAGCGCTTTGATCTTGGCATCGTTACGCCAGCCGAGAATGTAGCGGCGCCGGTCGCCTATTCCGTGGCGGTCATCCTTCTCATGTCGTGTCGCTGACCCTTTGATCTGCCCCGCGCGCGTGAGTGCCCTCCGGGAACGGCGGAACTCCTCCATACTGTGGCAACAGGTGTAGTCAAAGCGGCGTTGCAGCTGCTCTGTGAGCCAATCTCTGAGCGGGCTGTCAGGCTTGATCTCGATCTTTGCGACCAAGGAGTTTTTGTCGGTCGCCGGGTTAATGGCGGGCTCTTCCTCTGCCCGAACCCGGAAATAGACTAGCCTTCCCCTCAGGTCGGTGCTGTCTACCCAGTCGCTTACATCTGCGTACAACTCCGCAGGTACCAGGAGCGACAAGCCGAAGCTCCGCAGCACACGTTCTGCGGCGCCCTCCCAGTTCTCCTCTCCCGGCTTAACTTGCAGTAACTCACCGGCAAAGGGTAGTAGCTCCTCCTCAATTCCAAGAGCATCACACAAGCGGCGCCGCATTACGACCTGGGCGGAGTCAATATTGCTGCGACGTTGAGACAATGACTCAAGTTCACCGTTCACCGCCTGATGCTCGTAACGAAGCGATTGAATAGTAGCGCCACGTTCATTGAGATCGTTCTGCACCTCGTCCGATTGGCGGGCTATCTCTTTGCGCTGCTGCTCCATGAGAGACAGGTTTGCGCTGAACTGCGCCTCGTCACGGGGCTCGGGAATTTCAAGGGACTTTACCAGAGTGCGGTAGTGTTCAAGGCGTCCAACTCGGCGCGCTTTCTCTGCCTCGGCCTCGGACTTGTCTACCCGGAGTTTCTCCAGGCGATCTCCACCGTTCTCTGCAATTGCCTGTCTCAGTCGGTCTCGCTCGGCGTGTTGCTTCTGTTCTTCATCTTCTAACCTACGTTGTTTGTCACCCAGGTTACTCGTTTGACCGGTCAGGCGGCTGATAGATTCCTCAAGCAGATCCGCACGCAGCTTTGCAAAGTATGCAGGGAGACCGTCACGGGCAAAGCGGAACGTGAAATTCTCGTCCACTGCCGAGTGGTGGCGGTGCAGGAGCTCTTCTAGTCGGGATAGCCGTGTGATCTGATCCTTGGCCCGCAGAACCGCCTCATGTGCTTTGCTTAGATCGTCAAAGTGCATCAGCAAAGCATCTATGCGCGTCTGCACGTCAAATGGCTCAAGCATATGCTCCCGCACAAACTCGGTGAGGTTGCCAACAGCCTTCATCGATACTGTCTGGTGGAACAGCATAAGCGCTTGTTCGCTCTTGAGCCCAAGTCGACGTCGGAACGCAGCGCTATACTGCGGGAATGACTCAAAGATAGGCTCCACCTGCGGAAGATCTCTAAACCGCTTGCGCAGAGCCTTGATATCGGAGCCGAAGTTTGAAAAATGCTCCCGTATAGAAAGGTCGCGGTCGGCAACCAGGTAGAAGCGAGTTGGCTGCCCCTGAGAATCTTTTTGCCATAATACCTGAGCCAGAGTCACGGTCTGCTCAAATCCCTGGTTGTAGAACACCCCGAGAACTACGCTGTAGGCACCAACGCCACGGAGTGCAACCGGTTTGGAGGCGGCGCCTTCCACGGTACGTTCCGAGCGATAGTAACCTAGCACATAGGAGCGCATGTCACGTTCCTTCCGTTCACCACCTGCTGCCCGGTTGAAGGTAATCCGCGCCGGAGGAACCAAGAGCGTGTTGATTGCATCAACCAGGGTCGACTTCCCGGACCCGATATCGCCAGTCAGCAGTCCGTTCCGTCCGTCCATAGGCAGAATCCAGGTGCGGTTGTGAAATGTGCCCCAGTTGTAAACCTCCAAGCGCTGGAGACGGAAGCCAGCTCGCGCGTCGTCGTCGGCAAACTCCAGCAGCCCTTCTTGAACGGCGGTGTTATGCATCATCGTCCTCAGCTCCAGTGTCTTGTGGGTCGGCGCCCTTGGCCCCTTGGGCGTGTTCCCTCATCTGCTCTTCCAGTTCCTGCAGCCACTGCGCATCTACAAAAGCCTTGATAATGCGCCGCACCTCAAATTTGTTTGGATCGGTCGTCAAGAAGCGAACAAAGCCGAGTTCCGCTACCTTCTTAAGATAGCCGCCAATCTGGTCTGTCACCCGAGCTTCAGTAGCCCCCTCCGGAAGAAAGGTGCGAACCGCATCAACCATCTCTTCCAGATCCACAATCAAGCGCACCTCTCCGCTTGCGGCGTCATGCTCTGCTAGCTTTCTCCGCAGCAAGGCCAACACAAGTGTCACCGGATACGAGAGCGGCCTGCGGCTAATGAGTCGTGGGATTTCCTCCGTCTCATTGTCCTGTTGTCGGAAAAAGGCGTACCCCTCTTCAGCATCCACAACCAGATTAAGGCCAAGAATTGCGGCGTGATCCCGCAGCCGTGATTCGGTTGAGAGAACGGCCTGCCAACGAGCCTCGTTCTCATCGCGGGTCACCACACCCTTGAGTAGCGAGACCAAAGCTACAGAGAGCTTGTTTTCATCATTCATGTGCTTGGATCTGCCTCCCTGTTCCGTTGGAATATTACGCGTGGTAAGCGTGCTTTCCGAGTGATTCCAGTCAGGTCCGTCCACCACAACACAATCCGGTGCTCTTCATCAATAACGCCGTACTCGCTCTCGGTTGCCAGGGCGAGATAGGTCACTAGTTCCGCCAGGCCTTCCTGCAAAGGGTAGCGCTCCACAACAATATCAAGGCTCACCTGATCAGCTTGGGTTAGCTCACGGTGAATGTTGTCTTGCAACCGCTTACGATCCACCATGATCTGATTGTACAACGCCGATATATCGATATCTAGAGCCGTGTCGTCCTCAACGACATCCCCTACCAGTGGCTCCTGACTGGGTGAAAACAGCGGCCGTTCCATAGGCAGTGAGATCTCGGCCCGAGCACTGTCGATCTCGGTAAAGCTCCCGCGCGGCATGTCTTCCCGCATATCAAGGCCGTGCCTGCCAATCTGGTCGAGAATTTGCATGATGCGCTTGTTCTCAAGGAATGCCTGCTCATCTAGAAATCGACGCAGCTGCTGTGACAGGCGGGCCACGGTGCGTTGCGTCTGTTCGCCAGCGGTCATCCAGTCATGATGAATGCGTTTGAGCCGCTTATCGTGGCGCAACTCGCCCAAGGCCTCAAGCTCATAGACGGTGTCCAGCAGCATGCTCAACTCGTCTTGGCTTTCCGGTGACATAAGAAAGTCCCAGAACGCGCGAAAGCTTCTACCTTCATCCGACTCCGCAATGACATCGTGTTCACCAAAAACGGCCTGGAGCAATGTACTCTTGTCTTCACTCCAGCCAGCAATCTTTTCTCTGACAGTGCGATCTAGCTCACGAAAGTTGTGCTCAACCGCGCGGAAATCCGACAGCAGCTCCCGCGCCGTTCTGCTAAAGTTAGTGAAGTGTTCCCGCAGGCTCCGTTCATCAAGAGTCGGAATATTGCCAGCTTTGATATCCTTAATCTCACGTGAGATTGCTCGCTTCTCTTCTTCCAGGCGGGCAATTCGTGTTTCCGGATTCTCTTCCACTCCGTGTGCTATTTCTCTGAGCAACGTGAGAGCCGTAAAGAGGCGGCTCTGTGTCCCAACAAAGCTCCGCTCAAACAGGCCGTCCATCCATTGTAACGCCTTTTCCGTGGCGGGGGTTAGGTCGAAATGCGCCTCGTCGGTGTTGGGCGGATAAAACTTGCGTAGCCAGCCTCGCTCGTTGTGCGCCCAGTCGGCAAGGTAACTGTCTGCCGTGCGGGGGAAGGCGTCCTCGCCCTCAGCCTGCCGCAATCCGTAGAGGTAGTCCTCTAAACGGGAAGCCAACTCCGACTCGGCAAGGTAGCGGCTGTTGCTTTCGCGAAAGGCGTAGTCCAGAAAGGCCGCAACTAAAGGCCCATGATCTGCGGTCATTAAGCGCCAGGCTGGATGATTCTTCCGGAGGCTTTGAAGTGTTTGGTAGTCAAGGCTCACCCGCGAAGGGTACTACAATTGTGCATGTCAATGCCACACCGAGTGAGTGTATACAGCAGTTTCAACTGTGGGCGCATTGAGCAACAAGTGGGATACATGCGGCCTCAAGGCTACACCACTTTGCCCCATGGGTTAACAGTCTTGACGCCAGTTGACTCGAAATCCCTGCTGTTGCGGGTTGCCAGTGCATAGTTATAGACCCGACACACCGCTGCAATCTGTGCGTCAGCCATTGAAATTGGGCGCCCAATGGATTCGCGCTCCACAACCAGGGCAGCGTACTCTATCGCGGCGTCGGCATTGAAAGCAAGAATTCTGCCGCGAAAATCTTCATCAAAGATTGCTTCGGCAGCTGCGGCCAACGCACGCCGGCGGGTTCCTTGTGGCATGCGACCAATACCGTAGAGAATTTCGGCCACGGTAACGGCGGTAACTGCGGTCTGACTCGCCGGGATCGACTCCAACCAGATAAACACCCGGGGCTCCGGTTCCGGTCGCATGATCTCCGACAGGACATTGGTGTCCAGTACAATCATTCCAGATTCCCAGGTACGCGCGGGCGATCTTTTCTCTCAGGTAGTTCAAGCTCTACGCCACCAAAATCCTGGAGGCGCTTCCGTATCCGGGTTCCTATCCCGACCGATTCGTCGCCTTCGCCGGAACCCCTTAGCGTTTCCCTGAGAATTTGACGTACTTCTTCTTCCATTGAGTGGTCGTTCTGAGCGGCGCGAGTGCGCAGGCGTGTTTTCAGGTCGTCGTCAAGGTTTCGTATGGTCAAGGTGGCCACTTGTCCTCCCTTTCATTTTTGACAGCGATGCTGTCACTGCAAGCATACAACCAATCTTTGGGGGTTTCAACAGCGCTGCTGAGGAGAGTCCGCTTACCTGGATACTTGAGTTGATGCACACAGCTACAGACTCACTATACAAGCTATAGCTTGTTATTATCATTACACAAGCTTTAACTTGTAAGTTGACAGTAACAAGCTTTGGCTTGTATACTCGAACTGAGCAAACAATGGATTATCCAATACGAACCGTAGATCAGCTTGAACCCGTCATGAAGGCCTTCCGCAGCGAGCGGGGACTTTCTCAACACGAGCTTGCAGCGAAGATCGGCGTAACCCAGCAGGCACTTTCACTACTGGAAGCGGCTCCGCACCGCGCAAGTTTTGAACGCCTCTTGTCGGTATGCGCCGCGCTGGGCGTGGAGGTGGTTCTGCGTGACAAAGAGAGCCCTAAGACGCCTCCTACCGACGGGTGGTAAGCGGTGAGCAAAGCGCAGGCGCTGCAGATCTGGATGAACGGGGAACTGGTCGGAACCTTGTCTCGTGTGAATGGCAAGCACGAGCTTGTCTATGAGGCCGACTGGGTAGCTTCGCCCCGGGGACGGCCTTTATCATTGTCCCTCCCATTCCTACCTGGCAATGCCCCTCATAGGGGTGACGGTGTACTCTGTTTTTTTGAGAACCTCCTTCCTGACCGACCAGACGTTCGCACGCGGCTTCGGGATCGATTTCGGGCGCATTCTGCCCAGGCCTTTGATCTGTTGGCGGAAATCGGGCGCGACTGCGTCGGAGCTATTCAGCTGCTTCACCCGAATGATGCCCCGCCTATGGTCAAGGCAATTTCGGGGGAAGCTCTATCTGCCAGTGCCATTGCACGCCGGTTGGAGGTAGCAAGCGGTATTCAGCTACCGGGCTTCAATCCTGACGACTTTCGGATATCACTTGCGGGTGCACAAGAGAAAACCGCGTTTCTCAAGCACCAGGGCGCCTGGCACCAGCCTATCGGCCCGACACCAAGCACCCATATCTTCAAGCTGCCTATGGGAACTGTTGGTGGCATGGACAGTATCGGTTCCCATTCCGTGGAGAACGAGTGGCTGTGCTCCAAGATCATGGCTGCGTATGGGCTGCCTGTTGCCCAGACGAGCATAGCGCAGTTTGAAGATTACCGTGTTCTGATAGTAGAGCGCTTTGATAGGCAGCTTTCCTCCGACGGTGCCTGGTGGATTAGACTTCCAGTGGAAGACTTCTGCCAGATCAAGGGTCTATCCCCCGAAAAGAAGTATGAAGCAGACGGTGGGCCCGGGATCGATGCAGTAATGAGCATCCTGTCCGGAGGCACCCAGCCGGAAGCGGACCGGCTGACCTTTTTTAAAACGCAGATTGTTTTCTGGCTACTGGCGGCAGCCGACGGGCACGCCAAGAACTTTAGCGTGTTTCTGGGCCCGCAGGGGAGTTATCATCTGGCCCCGCTCTATGACATTCTCTCGGTCTATCCGTGGTTGGGCAGAAAAGACAGGCAACTCAGCGTACACAAGCTCAAAATGGCTATGGCCGTACGCGGCAGAAATGCACACTACACATGGGACTCTATTCACCGGAGGCACTGGCTGGAACTCGCCCGCAGGCATGGTCTGGGTCGCAGTAGCCACATGCTCATCGCCGAGTTGATTGAGAGCTTGCCGCATGTAACGGACGTGGTAGGCGCGGAAATACCCTCGGGTTTTCCTGAACAGATTGCCGAGTTGATCTTTGACGGAATGCGCCGCGCCGCCGCGCGACTGACCTCGAAGTGAGCAAACAGGTTCGTTATCCGCAGCAAAAGCGCTTGACCAAATGATGGAGCGGTACTAACTTGCAGCTACAAGTATGGAGGGGCGGGCCCGGAATCATGTCTGGAAACATGGCTGGACTCAGACCGGAATCTGCCCGGACTCATGCCTGCTATGTAAGGAGGTTCAGATGCGCGGAATTCTTCTGCCTGTTCTGGTGTTGTTGGTAGTCTTGGGACTTGGTCTTGGAGTGAGAAAAGTCTTTGCAGCTGGCAGCCATGAGGGTGTTATTAATACTAAGGAAGGCGTGGCCATTCACGGATACGACCCGGTTGCGTACTTCACGCAGGGCCGCGCGGTCCAAGGCTCCCCCGAGTATTCGTATGTGTGGGCCGAGGCGGAGTGGCATTTTGCCGACCAGGCACACCGTGATCTGTTTGCAGAAGATCCGGAGCGCTATGCCCCGCAGTACGGCGGTTACTGCGCCTGGGCGGTTTCAAACAGGAGCCTTGCCGATATCGACCCCAACGCATGGCATATTGAAGACGGGCGACTTTTTCTTAACTACAACCACAGACTCAATAGGCGCTTCGTGAGC